>CAKREJ010000145.1 GCA_934317185.1 uncultured Anaerobutyricum sp.
CCTACCAAAAGTGTCGAAAAAACGACCACTTAGACACAGAGGATTGAATAAAAATCTAAGAAGAATATAATCAAACTATAGAAAGGCAGCACAGATATAAGCACAGATATATAAGGAGGGAATAAAAAGCAACAGACAAAACAGATAGCGAAAAATAGAGAGTGAGAAAGGGGAAAAGAATGAAAAAGACAAAGAGAATCATCGTAGCAATGACATTATTAATCATGGCAGTATTTTTTATGAATTCCAACAAGCTGTCAGGCGGTAGTGTGCAGGCGGCATCAAAAGGAACATACCGGGCAATTTTAAAAGCCTATAAAAGAAATGATTATCGCAAGGTACAGAGACTTAGCAAAAAACTTCCGAAAAAAGCAAACGAGAAGTGTGCCAGAAAACTGAATGCCAAATACAGAAAAGCTGCCAGAAAAGTAACCAGAAAACTAGGGAAATGGAAAGCAGGTGGAAATTTTGAATGGGGAGTTTTCTGGTATGCATTTAGTGACATTAATAAAAATGGAAGACCGGAACTTATAGTGAAATATGGAAGATGTTCAACAGATAATGTCATATGGATTTATGAATATAAGAATGGAAAATATAAAAAGGCAAAGGGGAGTATAGCAGAGTTTTGGTATCCAACGGTGCATAATTATACAAGTGGGAATGGTCTGGTTTTACAGGAGAGATTTATCTCAGAAAGACTTAGTGAACGTGTGACGTTAGTGACTCTGAAAAAAGGACGTATAAAGCAACAATTTTCAAGAATACGTGAGTATGATTATAAAAACCAGAAGACGACCATGCCATGCAAGATAAATATATATATACCGAAAAGTTAAATCAAATGGAACTATTTCAAGTTATGTAGATTTTACTTTTAAATAGTTATTGGTTATGAAAAATATTAAAAAGAAAGGAAGAAAGGCTATGAAAAAAGCAAAGCGAATCATCGTAGCGGTAACTTTATTGATTGCAGCAGCATTTTTTATGAACTCAAATAAATTGCCAGCAGGCAATGTCCAGGCAGCATCAGCAGCTTCTATGAAGAAAGCGTATAAAAGATATCTGGCAAATAACGTGAGTGGAAAGAAGTATTTTAAAGTTGTAAATATTGGTGACCGAAATAAGCCCGTATTATTGATTGGAACATATAAAGGATATGGAAAAGGAAGCTACACGGGATGCAAGGTCTATTATTATAAAGGTGGAAAAGTTAGAAAGGTAGGAAGCCTTAGTGCTGGAAGAGGCATCGATCTATATACAAAGAAAGGACAAAATTATATTAATACCGGCCTGTCTGATGAAGCTTTATTCTTATGTGTAAAAGGTGGAAAGTCTTATGTATGTGAGTATTATAACAGCCATAGCTGGAGAATTTATCCAGAGGATAAGTTCGAAAAATGTGTGATTCGAAAAGGCGGAAAAATCATCAAGAATTATGGATATATGGATTCTACGCAATATAACAGAATTAAGAACAGTTATAAATATAAAAAAGCAGTGAGATTCGTAAGAAATACTGCTGCAAACAGAAGAAAAATATAGAAAATTTGCAAAGCTGTTATAAAGTTGTTATATAGATAGGAGGAGAACACATAATGAAAAAGGTTCTAAAAAAGGCAGTCATTTGTTTCTTTGCTATGTTGATGATTTCTGCGACAGCAAGCAGTTTTGTAGAACCGATTCAGGTTGAAGCATCGGTAAAGTCGAATAAAGCAGTCAGAGAAGCAAGAAAATATTATTATGCAACACAGAAGAATCTTAAAAGATATAAAAAGATAAATAGTAGTTCAGGCTGTATGGATTATTATGATAAAGGGAATCGTTTAAAGTTGACGATTATACGTCCTGGAAAAGACATTTTAAGTATGAAAAATACAGTTTGTGAATATTATTATAATTCAAAACAGAGACTGGTATTTGCCTTTGCTTATACAAAAACAAAAGGACGCTTAAAGGAATATCGTGTTTATTATATGGGACAAAGATGTTATCGCTATATAGGACCGGATAAAAAAGTTCATACTTATGGAAAGGGAAAATCCCCATATAATATGTCAGGAATGCCTAAAAAACTATATCATAATGGATATATGAATCTACATTATCTGGGATTTATTTAACGAATCATAATTGAATTTTGAGAGGGGAGGCACAATTATGAAGAAATCTATAAAAAAGATAGTAAAAACAATGTGTATACTTGCAGCTCTATTATTACTCTGCCAGAGTAATATTGTTCCGGCGAAGATGGGAACAGCTACAGTGCAGGCAGCTTCTAAGAAGACAAAAAAGAATGCATTAAAAGCTTACCGAAGAATATTGTCAAAAGATATCAGATGGTCGGATAGTTACTATATTTCATCTAAAAAAGTGCGATTTAATTGTATGGATATTAATAAAGATGGTGTAAAAGAGCTTGTGCTTTACTATATGGAAGCTCCACATATGTATGGCTGGAATCGAATTTATACATATGCAGGAGGACGTGTAAAGTCATTAGGATATTTTACAGATATAACAATCTATAAAAATAAAAATTATTTTAGTGACTGTTATTCTAATACAGGAAATGTCGATTTACATTACTACCGTCTTGGGAAAAATGGAAAGAAAATCAGATTGGCAGAGTATTCTTTTTCTGATTATAAGCCATATGGGGAGTCAGGTGTAGTAAAAAGATATATAAATGGATATCCATATTATTATCATTCTTTTAAAGTGAACGGAAAAAGGACAACTTATAAAAAGTGTATGAGAAAAAAGAAGTCTTTAGAGAAAAAAGCCAAAGAGACAAAGATAAAATATCATACAAACACTGCCGCAAACAGAAGAAGATATGTGAAATAGTGTGAAAACGAAACCATATTGAAATGCTGTAAAAATGGGGATGATTTGAAACAACTTGGGGAATAGAAAATAAAACAAACGGTACGGAAAAAGGAGGAATACTTCAGGAGGTAAAATGAAGTATTCCTTTTTTTCGTAGGTACAGATGTGATTTACTGAGATTTACCGTGTACAGTCAAAGTGCTATAAGCTATAATGAACAAATATTATATTTTGTTTTTTTGTTAAAAATTCAACGAGACATTGTTTGGATTACAAGGGAAGCTGTTTATACTCAAAAAAGACAATTCTTCAAATATGATATATTAAAATGAAAATAGAAAATATAGTGTACAGGAAAACAGGAGGAATTATTATGAGAAGAAAATGTATTATTATTATGACGTGTATTATCAGTGGGTTTGTGGTGATGAGTGGCTGTTGCAAAATAGGAAATGCGGCCTCAAAAAATGCAGTTGAAAAAATGGATTCTAAATCAGAGGAAGTTTATTATTGTACTTTAAATACATCAAATTATCTTACATGTGATTTTATATTTTTTGATTATGAAATTTATGAAAATGGATATAAATATGCCAGATGTACAAGTGATGGTAATCAAATTAGTATTGAAACTTATTACAGTACAGGGAATCCTAAAAAAGATTATGAAGAAGCTTTAGAAAACGATAATATTATTGATTATGTGAAGATTAATTATCCAAAAGGTGAAAGTATTTTCTCTTATGGTAAGATTACTTTTTTAGAGGATTTTATTTATATCACAACTGAGCCTGAGGGAGGAGCTGGCCGCTTCTTTTATACTACATATGTATGGTCAAGAGAAGGGGAATATATTGGGAAAATAGACACATCGGGACCTACGGTTGCTTTTGATAATATTACTGCATTTTGTGGAAATGGAGTGTTTACTGGAAGAATTGGTTATAACACGGAAATTGAATGTGGGCAGTTTTATGTAGATTATAATACAACTGATGGTAAGCACGTGGATGTAGATGTCTCAGAAATTACAAAAGTTTTACCGTTTGATATTAAAAAATATCAGGGGGATATTGCATTTCATATTGTGGACACAGATTCTTCAAGAGGAATTACAGGTAGTATTTGTATTAAAGAAGAGGAAAAAATTATTTATATTTTGACAGAAATAAAAACAGATGGCACATGTAGAGTGATTTCTGTC
>CAKREJ010000146.1 GCA_934317185.1 uncultured Anaerobutyricum sp.
ATGACAGAGATGTAAATGCGGCGGTAAATATCAGAAATGAGGGAATGCGGCTGATAATTGCATCATGACCTTAAAAAACATAACACAACCGTGGGACACACGGGGATAGCTCGCATATGCTTAGCACGGTAGTGCTATCGAACGAGAACCAAACTTGCCGAGGATGGGAAACCCCAACCTCTACAGGAGGGGGAGGATGTCACCTTTAAATATGCTATAGTATCATTATACATATAGTATATATACAATATTTTTAAGGAGGGATCTCTATGAAAAATGCTATTTTTAAATCATTTAAAGTTACTTTCTCATTTGTATTTACAGTGATACTATGTCTGTCGTTCTCTACACTGACAAACGCTGCCTCTGTAAAAAATATCCCAATAAAGAAAACAATTTCTGCTGATATCACCGGAGATGGAAAAGCAGATAAAATTCTTATCACAACCAGTACCGATAAAGATTACTACATAAAAAAGCTTAAAGTTACCGTCAATAATAAAGTTGCTTTTACTAAAAACTGTACTAACGGCGGTATCAATCGTTTCTCTGTTAAATATGCTAAAATGTCTAATAAAAATGAAGTCCTTCAATTAATGGGTATCGGAGATAATGACTATATTGTATTTAATCAAATTTACAAATATAATAACAAATCTAAAAAACTATATTCTGTAAGTAAGTTAAATTACACAGCCTGCGAAATTGTTTCTGTTAAAAAGAACAGTCTGACTCTTCGTCACGGTGAACAGCCTGCCGAAACAGGATGGCTTAACTGGAAAATGAATTATAAATTCCGTAATAATAAGCTTGTTTTAACAAACGCTACAACTTCTACCGTAAAAAGTATTATTGGTAACTACAATAATGATTATTATAGCAAATTATTCAGGAAAAATATTTTTGTAACAGCTAAAAAGTTACGTTTTTACAATGGTAGCAAACTTGCTTTCACTGTTCCTAAAGGCAAACAGATTACTTTGAAAAAACTCACACTGTCCAAAGATAAGATTTATCTTCAGTTCCAATATGGAAAAAAGACCGGTTGGATTAGCGTAAATAATAAAAACTATAATTATGAATCTCCATATTTTAAAGTAGTTTCCCGTAGATTAGCCGGTTAAACGACTATTTATTAGAAAAGCCTTGTGCATGATTTTTTTCAGCATCAGCGGGCATATCTGTCTCATAATTATTTGATAGCCTTGCGAAGTGTGTTTATCTCAGTCAGCGATTAAACTTCTGACTGAGATAAACTTTATTTGTTGCTCACCACTATAGCAATAGGACTTTTATCCAATCTGGATAAAAACTATTTTTTCTTGTTTAACTTTTAGCTATTTCTAATTATTTTGAATTATTTTTTTCAAATCTTTCATCATTTTTATTTAAATGTCTAAAATCATTGCTATTTTTAATACAAATGTATGCTCATCATTTATATATTTCATTTTTTATTTTCCTGTTTGTCAAAAATCAAACCAGATAGACAGGAAACAATTTTCTACTGCTTTAAAGGCTCTACAGAGATTGTTTTTTATTTGTCAGATAATAAATCCAAAAGATATTTATTTAACACAGTTGTCAGAATATTAACATTTTTGTGTATTGATTTTAGTACAATTTTCTACTATCATACTCTCATGCGATTCGTAAAATTTATCTATTCAATTTATACAAATTTTCAAAATAATCAGGATATCCTCTTAGAGACAACAGAAGGGAGTACAGTATTATGGGATTTTTAAAAGGAAAAACAGCAATCATTACCGGGGGCGGACGTGCCGTATTAAGCGATGGAAGCTGTGGTTCTATCGGATATGGTATCGCAACTGCTTATGCAAAAGAGGGATCAAATCTTGTGATTACCGGACGGAATTTGAAAAAATTAGAGGATGCGAAAGAAGAGTTAGAAAGGCTCTATGGCATTCAGGTACTTCCTGTACAGGCTGATGTTAATGCAGGCACAGATAACGAAGCCGCCGTTGCTAATGTAGTAAAACAGGCTATTGACACTTTCGGACGAATTGATGTTTTAATTAACAATGCACAGGCTTCTGCTTCTGGTGTCAGTCTTGCTGAACACACAACAGAACAATTTGACCTTGCATTATATTCTGGACTTTATGCCGTATTTTATTATATGAAAGCCTGCTATCCATATTTAAAAGAAACAAAAGGATCTGTTATCAATTTTGCATCTGGTGCCGGATTATTTGGTAATTATGGTCAGTGTGCCTATGCTGCTGCCAAGGAAGGAATTCGTGGTCTTTCTCGTGTAGCCGCTACCGAATGGGGTTCTGATGGAATCAATGTTAACGTTGTATGCCCTCTTGCCTGGACTGCACAGCTTGAAAACTTTGAAAAAGCTTATCCAGAAGCATTTAAAGCAAACGTTAAAATGCCACCGGCAGGACATTACGGTGATGTTGAAAAAGAAATTGGCCGTGCCTGTGTACAGCTTGCTTCTCCTGATTTTAAATATATGAATGGTGAAACAATCACTTTAGAAGGTGGAATGGGACAACGTCCATAAATCGAATATCCTTATTACATTCTGGATTTTGCTGCAATATTATTCCTGATAAACTTATGATTTAATTTTATTACATCACTTCTAAAAGACCTCTGTATGTTTCGCCATTTAAATGACTGGGCACTATGCAGAGGTCTTTTTATATTTTTATATTTTTATTTCAATGTAACAGTTATACTAGCTTATCTTGCACAAATACTATTAACAAAAATAATATAACAGCCAAAGTCTCCGATACCCTTTCGAACAGCCTTATCTGCTTTCTCGTCTCCTAATTCCTCTCTCCACTGTACTTCTTTTCCCTGCATCTTTAAATATCTTGCAATCATGTTAAAATGAAGAATAACGTTATCATGACAGGCTGTCCTGAAAGAATCTTTATCCATTTTCTCTTCTATTGAGAATGTATGCCACTTTGCACGAAGATCCGCATAGGGAAAAATAGCATTACACAAATCATCATACAATTCCAATGCATCTTCATCTTCTCCGATTTCCAGCATCATATTTTCATGCATCTTTCTCATTTGTTCAATTGTTATCGCCCCAGACTCTTTTACATAGCTATCATAAGTATTGATCATTTTGTTCTTCTCCTTTTTATTCATAATGTACTCTCTAAAATGAACTATCAAATTTATTAGTCAAACATATACCAGAAGGGGATGCTACATCTCTATCTAAAGGAATTCTCTATGTTGTTTTCTGTATTTTAACAGACCAACAAACGAGAAGTTCTCAGTCTGTTTTACAGTTCATAATAATATAAACAGATGTTTTGATATGTTCCATCCTTCATACGGAAACCTTTCGGTACAATTCCAATCTGTACAAAACCCAGTCGTTCATACAAATGGCGGGCATGAATATTATTTTCCACCACAGCATTGAACTGCAAAATTCCAAAGCCGTACTGTTTTGCCTGTACAAGACAATCAGCTACTAATTTTTCACCAATATGTTCGCCACGGCAGCCGGTATCAACAGCATAACTCGCATTTGCAATATGCCCACAGCGGCCAATATTGTTTGGATGCAAAATATAAAGCCCCACGATTTTTCCATTGTTGTCTGCAACGCCGCAATATGTTTGTGCCGCAAAAAAGTCTGCACCTGTTGTATCGTTCAAAAAATCTTCTTGTGGAAAAGCTTCGCCATCTTCTACGACCTTATTCCAGATGGAGATCATTGCAGGAATATCTTTTTCTCTATACTTTCTGATTTTCATAATCTATCCTCTAAATTCTAATCTCATGACATCATTTCTAATACTGATTTTACCGTACTTTTTAATCTCAGTCCATCTTTTTATATCCAAGCAATAGAAAAACTTTTCTGTCACTATTCACTCTGTTCACAGCCGCCCTTTATCACAAGCCTACAGTTCTTTCAGAATCTCTCCAATATCTTCATTCATGCAAACAGACTTTCTCCTTATTTCTTCCGGTGCATATGCTTCACCCTGGTTCAGACACACATAAAATGCATGTTGAAATGT
>CAKREJ010000147.1 GCA_934317185.1 uncultured Anaerobutyricum sp.
AATGAAAGGGAAAATGATACACAATGACTGGTTCGAAACGAAGAGAAGAATTAATTAATACAATAAAAAGCAGCACTGCACCAATTTCCGGTAAGACTCTGGCACAGCTTTATGATGTCAGTCGTCAGGTAATCGTGCAGGATATCGCTCTGCTTCGTACCGCAGGTTATGACATTATCTCTACCAATCGTGGATATCTTTTGAATGCTCCGCATGCAATTACAAGAGTATTTAAAGTCAGTCACACAGATGCACAGACAGAAGATGAACTTTACTCGATCGTGGATTTAGGCGGTACTGTTGTAAATGTAATGGTTAATCATCGGGTGTACGGTCATATGGAAGCCCCACTTGGTATCTCCTCCCGGTTAAAGGTAAAAGCATTTATAGATGATATTAAGAATGGCAAGTCAAGTCCTCTTAAAAATATCACATCCAACTATCATTACCATACAGTAGAAGCAGATTCTGAAAAAACTCTTGATTTGATTGAAAAAACACTTGAAGAAAAAGGATACTTAATTACGGAAGTATAAGTATTTTGTATGATTACAAAAGAGTACCTGTCGGTATTTCATTTTGTAATGACTCAAAATAATACTTCATAATTAAAAAAAGGACAACGCCGGAATGACAGGCGTTGTCCTTTTTTGATATGCATGATAATTTTTATGGATTTCACAGTTGATTCTATGTATTCACGCTTTTGTTTTTCATTGGTATCTATTATAATGTAATGTACCAGGGTCAAAAAGTCAGAAAGCCGATGCAAGCTTGATGCGAGAGTGCAAAGCACGTAGCAATATGGTATCAAAGGGGCATTATACAATTACAGTAATACCAGATATACAGGCAGGTGAAACAATGAATGAAAAAACTGTCGGAATGCTTTCTAAATTTACCGGAGTATCCGTCCATACTATTAAATACTATGAAAAACTGGGGTTAATTTCCTCAAACAGAAGAGAACAATCCAATTATCGTTCCTACGATGTAAAAAGCTGTACCGATATTTATGAATGTATGAAATATCGAAATATGGGATTTCCATTAAAAGATATTCAGCTCCTCCTTAAAAACGGAAATAATGCTCTCCTTTCTTCACTTCTTGAAAAGCGGAGTCGAGAACTTGCCAAAGAGGCAACAGAATTATTAAATACACGGGAATTTATAGAAAATTATCGAAAAGAACTTGCAAATTTAGACCGCAGGCTTGGTAAATGGTACATTGAGGATTGCCCTGACTTTTATTTCCGCCGTCAGACAAAAGGACTGAACTACATGGACGAAGCCTCCTGTGAATCCGATGGAATCAATCTTGCAGAATATGCTCCAAAAAGCAGCTCTTTACTGGAACTTTCGCCCGAATACTTCAAAGGAGATCTTTCTGCATTCTCATGGGGACAGGGAATTACTGTGGATTCTGACAACGATTTTATGAAAGACAAAAAAGGATTTGAAAAAATTTTTGGCGGCAGAATGTTTACTGTTTACATGGGTCTTGGAGGTCATTATGCTTCTCAGGGGGGATTGATCAACGATTTCCTTCGATATTATAATGAATATAAATCCGGCATCCCTCAAGCTCCTGTTTATGGTTTCCGCCTGCGGATCACCCTTGATGAAACCGGGGAAAGAAAAGACTATTTTCGCCTGCAGCTTCCATTATAAAGGGGTTTTTAACTATTTAGTTCATTAGGGAACGGACGAACCCCGGAAATAAAAGAATCCTTATTTATTAAAGGAAACGGACGAAAAATAAAAAAGTATATAGTAGCATCTGTGCCAGTAGTCGCTGTGTGAAGAATGTTCGCTTAGTAGCTTACATTCTTTACTCGCTCCGAGGTCACATCTGCTACTATATACTTTTTTATTTTTCTGTTTTTTCGTTAACTCTTCAAATAAGGATTCTTTTATTTCCGCGGTTCGTCCGTTTTTAATAGATTAAATAGTAATTTAACTGATTTTATCAATTTTTTTTGAGATTATATCAAAAAAATACTATGTTCTATAAGAGAACAGGCAATTTCTTGTCAAAAACCTGTGAGCTGCTCACAGGTTTTTTGTTATTTTCTAAATTGTTTCTAAACTACTTCTAAATTATTGGTACACTCAAAAACTATTTTTATTCACTTGAAAAATTCCCCAAATTTAAAGAAATAACGCAAATACTTTTACCGTTAATTATAAAAATTTTTTCGTTATTTTATACAAAAATCATTTTTATTTTTATGCACTTTGATAAATTGACCTGTGAGTAAGACATAGTTATATAATTAACAATATAAGCTGCTTGAGCTTATATTATTTGTGACTCAAATACATATTTTGCCGTATACATTAAGCATAAGAAAGAGTTAGAAAGGACATACAAATGACATCAGAAGAAATTAAAAATACAGATTTTGAAACCTTTTTTCAGGCGGTTTCACAGATGAAAGAAGTTCATCATGTAAAGGCAACTGGTCAGGAAATCTACCACGTTTACAAACATGATATTGTTTATGTTACCCGTCCGGAGGGAGAGCGTACTTTGCAGATGCTTGTACCGGAAGTAAAACCGGAATCTGCACAGCAGAAATATCCGGCGATTCTTTATGTGCAGGGTTCCGCATGGCTGAAGCAGGATCAGTATAAACGTCTGTCTGCTATGGCTGATCTTGCAAGAAGAGGGTTCGTAACTGCTATTTTACAGTATAGAGAAAGTGATCTGGCTGTTTTCCCTGCACAGGTCCAGGATGCAAAAACCGGTATAAGATTTTTAAGAAAACACGCAGAAGAGTATCATATTGATGTAGATAACATTTTCATCATGGGAGATTCCAGCGGCGGACATACTGCTGTACTTGCCGGAATCACTGCAGGACAAGACATTTTAGATACAGAAGCTTACAATGAATTTTCCTGTGAAGTAAAGGCTATTGTCGATTTTTACGGTGTGACAGACGTTCGTCAGAGGGAGGATTTCCCTACGACTTTAAATCAGGGCGAGCCAGATAGTCCAGAAGGAAAGTTGATTGGTGGCAATAATGTCTATGAACATCCAGAACTTTCAGTTCCGGTAACCTGTGCTAATTATGTAGAAAAGGGCATACCAATTCCGCCAATCCTTATGATGCACGGAACAGGGGATGATACCGTATCCTGGAGACAGAGCGTACGCCTCTACAAAAAGCTTCGTGAAGAAGAAAAAGATGTTACTTTCTACATACTGGAAAATGCGGTTCATGGCGATAATGCTTTCTGGACAACTGAAAATCTCAACATTGTAGATGAATTTCTTAAAAAACAGATTTAAGTAAATAACTAATTATAGTAAACGAAAGGATTTATTTATGAACGCTACTTTAATCATGGCATTTATTCTGATTCTCATCGTAGTTGCCACTGTCATAACAAAAAAGCTGCCATTTAACTTTGTCCTTTTCATTGCACCGGTTCTTTGTGCACTGATTCTTGGATATTCCATAGAAGAGACGAGTACCTTCATTGTAGAACAGCTCGCTTCTATGATGAAATCTGCCGGATTTATGCTCTTATTTGCATTTCTGTATTTCCAGATGCTTACAGAAGCTGGCGTATTCGATACTATCGTTGCCACTATCACAACAAAACTCGGAAACAAGATGAATGTAATTGTTATTATGGTTCTGACAACCCTCATCGGCGGTTTCAGTATACTGACAGGTAACTTCACACCTGCATACCTTATTACATTCCCTCTGATGGTTCCGCTATACAAAAAGTTTGACTTTGACAGGGAGGCGGCTTTTATCATTGCACAGACAGCAATGTCCGCAATGTGTTTTATCCCTTGGGGAATCGGAATGGCATACACTGCTTCCTCTGCCGGTTTAGATACCAATGAACTTGCATCTGCATCCATGCCTTGGGGATTATGTTTCATTCCGGCAATCATTTTCCAGTGGATCTACTTTGGAATCAAACACAAAAGACGTGT
>CAKREJ010000148.1 GCA_934317185.1 uncultured Anaerobutyricum sp.
AAGCTGCTTTGCAGGAAGATGTAGAAGAAGAGAGCGAGGCAGAGGAAGCTGCTTTGCAGGAAGATGTAGAAGAAGAGAGCGAGGCAGAGGAAGCTGCTTTGCAGGAAGATGTAGAAGAAGAGAGCGAGGCAGAGGAAGCTGCTTTGCAGGAAGATGTAGAAGAAGAGCGTGAGTCAGAAGAAGCTTTTGTGGATGATTTTGAAAAAATGTGGATAAACTCCATAAAAGAAAAACCAATTGTGAATAACATTTTTAATACTGCTTTTTATGAGGGATGTAAGATTTCAACGGCACAACTAGAACAGTTTGGTGAGGAAGCCGACTCGCTTAAAAGCAATCAGTTTTTGCTAAAAGGATATGAGAGATATAAACATTTGCTGGCGGGAAAAGTGAGATATGCAGGGGAAGAACGATATTGTATCGGTGTGCCGGGTATTTATGAGAATCGTGAAAAATATATGGCAGATATTTATCAGTTCCCTGTATTTTTATCACTTACAGAGAATCGTATGAAAACAGGAAGCTTTGGATATTGGCTGTATCTGTTGAGGGCATGAATCAGTTCACAAACAGGAGAATATTTTTATGAGAAAATACACAGAAGATGAAAAGTTTATGAAAGAGGCAATCAAGCAGGCAAAGAAGGCGGAAGCAATCGGAGATGTTCCCATTGGCTGTGTTATTGTCCATGATGGAAAAATAATTGCCAGAGGATATAATAAGCGAAATAAAGATAAAACTGTTCTTGCTCATGCAGAGCTTCTTGCGATGAAAAAAGCCTGTAAAAAGCTTGGAGACTGGAGACTGGAAGACTGTACAATGTATATTACTTTAGAGCCTTGTCAGATGTGTGCCGGGGCGATCGTGCAGGCTAGGGTGACAAGAGTAGTTATTGGCAGTATGAATGCGAAGGCCGGCTGCGGTGGATCCATTCTTAACCTTTTAGAAATGCAGGAGTTTAATCATCAGGTAGAGGTGGAAAGAGGTGTTCTTCAGGAAGAATGTTCACAAATGCTTTCTGCATTTTTCAGAAAGTTAAGAGAAATTCAAAAAGAAAAGAAGAAACAAAAAAAGCAGATGCAGGAAGAGAGAGAAGATTCTGAATAGCAATATTAAAAAAAGCGTCACATGAGTAGCAATTAAAAGTCTGTTCATGTAACGCTTTCTATTATTTTATTTATTAAGAGTTCTGTTGTTATTCATATGAATATAAAAATCAAATGATTAAAACCGTGCGGTCGGCTTTGTAAACTTACCAACAGACGTTACCTCTACAGTTAGCTCGAACCAGGCACCCTCACGGCACACAGGAAAGACTCCTTAGTGCTGCTCCGTTCCCGACCTGACACGGTTCAGAGGTTCCTGTTGCGCGAGACCCAATTGTCAACACCACTTATAAAGGGCAGCTCCATCAATAAGACATCCGAGGCCGACCATCACTCCTGCTATAGCGGATTTCAGGTACAGGACGCCGCTAACTTCCCAGCTGCACGGTATATATCAGTATAAAGGATTTTACGGGTTCTGTCAACGAATATTTTGCGTTTTTTCGTATATCATATGTATTTATTTTTTGTTTTAAAACAAATAGAAGGATAAATAATAAGTATAAAAATGATAGACAATGATAAGTATAAGAAAAAACTATATTTAAACATTTACAGTAAAATATTGAAACGAAATAAAAGCTGTGATATGATTTTACTATATTTATAATTTTCGTTATATTTAAAACTATAATAAGAAGTATCATTATAAAGATTGGATAAATGAGACATATCTTTTATGAAATAAATTATGTACAGACCGTACAGTAGAAAGAATGTCTTATCCGGAAAGGTGGCAGCATTGCAGGAGAATATTATAGATTCATGGGAAGAGAGACTTCGGCAGACTTTAGATCATTTTCGTAATGAGAATATGGCAGATTTTCGTAAGAATTCCGAAGCATACAAACGATTGATAAGAGCGGAAGAGGAGGCATATGCCAAGTTAGATTCGTTGAATCTGACAGAGGAACAAAGAGAGATTGTTGAGGAGGCATTTGAAGCTCAGAGTGCGACGGATGCGGAATATGCTACAGAAAGTTATTTTTGTGGAATAGCAGATTGTATCCGGTTTTTAAAATATATCGAAGGACCAAGAGAGAAATAGCACGGAATTTCGGTGATTTTACGAGATTTTTCTTGAAAAGAAGTAGAGTGTTTGCTATAATGTTTTATTGACTATGGGCAGCGAAAGATGATTTTTATTGTCCATGATAAACAAAGATAGATACACTGTTCGAATGCCGGAAGTGAGTACGGCACAGGAAAAGTAGGAGGAAAAAGAATGCATTGGTCTGAGAAGATTGCAAAGGATATTATTAAGAGATCTCCGGACAAGGAAGAGTACGTTTGTGCAGCGGGTATCAGCCCATCCGGATCCATTCACATTGGTAATTTTAGAGATATAGCTACCAGTTATTTTGTATATAAGGCATTAATCAAACAGGGTAAAAACGCTCGATTATTATTCTCATGGGATGAGTTTGACCGTTTTAGAAAGGTACCTGTTAACGTTAAGGAAGTTGCTCCGGAATTAGAGAACGAGATTGGCAAGCCATATGTAGATGTAAAGGATCCTTATGGATGCTGCTCTTCTTATGCAGAGCATTTTGAGAAGGAATTTGAGGCATCTCTTTCCCGTTTTGGCGTGAAGGTTGATTTCCGCAGACAGAGCGAGAATTATCGCAGCGGTAAATATGCAAAATATGTTATTCAGGCAGTCCAGAAGAGAAGAGAGATTTTCGATATTCTTGATAAGTTCCGTCAGCAGGTAGCGACACCGGAAGAAAGAGAAGCATATTATCCGGTAAGTATCTACTGTCCGGTATGTGGTAAAGATGAGACTACGATTACTTCTTCTTCTGAAGATGGAGTAACCTGTGAATATACATGTAAGTGTGGACATAAAGGAACATGGGATTTCAGTAAGGACTTTAACTGTAAGCTTGCATGGAAGATTGACTGGCCTATGCGTTGGATGATCGAAGGTGTTGACTTTGAGCCGGGTGGAAAGGATCATGCCAGCCCAGGAGGAAGTTACGATACAAGTAAGATCATCGCTAAGAAGATTTTCGGTGCACAGGCACCTATGTTTAAGGGATATGAGTTCGTAGGTATCAAAGGAACAACAGGTAAGATGTCCGGTTCTACCGGTCTTAACCTTACACCGGATACTTTACTTAAGATTTATCAGCCAGAGATGATTTTATGGCTGTATTCTAAGTCAGAGCCGAATAAGGCATTTGACTTCTGCTTCGATGATGAGATTTTACGTCAGTACTTCGAGTTTGATAAGATGCTTAAGGTATACCAGGCAGGCAAGGGTAAGAACTATGACTATATTGAAGGTATCATGCACAACTGTATGATCGAAGGTCGTGAGATTCATCCGGTACCAATGCAGCAGATCGTAAACTTTGGTTCTGTTGTAGATTTTAATGCAGATATGCTTGAGACCGTATTTGAGAAGATTGGAACTCCGTATAAGAAAGAAGAATTCGCAGAACGTCTGGAGCTTGCTAAGTACTGGTTAGAGAAGTGCTCCCCTGAGAATATGAATACGCTTCTTGGATACAGAAACTGGGATTTCTATAATACTTTGAATGAAGTAGAGAAGAAGGAGATTCAGTTACTTCACGACTTTATCGCTAAGGGCGAATATGACTTAGATGCCCTTAACAGCTTTATTTATACAATTCCAAGAGAAGCAGATCCAGATTTCCAGGAAGAGAATAAGAAGGCTGCACAGGCACAGTTCTTTAAGAATGCCTATAACCTTATGATCGGCAAGGCAGCAGGACCAAGACTTTATTTATTCCTGTTTGCTGTAGAGCCACAGAGATATTTAGGACTCCTTGATTTCTCTACTCCACAGACAGAAGAGGAGAAGA
>CAKREJ010000149.1 GCA_934317185.1 uncultured Anaerobutyricum sp.
CTTAATTGGTAGATGAAAGAAAAGTCATCAAGATATTCGGCTTCTTCTGCAGAAGGAGAATGTTCACTAAAAGAGTTGCGGCTTTGTTCCCAGCTTTTTATGATATCTTCTGAAATGACGTCTTCTTTTTCTGCATTATCGTGAATAATCTTTAGATAGATATCAGAAAGGGTAAGACCATTCTCACTATTCTCCGGAAAATATTTTTCGGAGAGTGGTGCTAAGAGACTATGGATATCTGAAATGGATAAAATACTCTTTAGATAATAAATCATAATCAAAAGAAAAATGTGTTCTCTGGAATACTTCTTTTTATCGGATGGTGGGAGAAGCTTATTCTTCGTATAATTATTAATCATAGTTTTAGTGAGTATCTTGTCATCTGGGTATCTCTTTGATCCGGCTAATCTTGTGTCCATCAGTGTTGTTACCTGATCCATATATAATCCGATATCTGGGATGTCCTCTGGAGGAATCGATTCTGTTTTTAATAAGGTATATAGCCAGTCTTTATAATTATCCAAGTTGTTACCTCCATATCTTTTACAAATGTTCATGTAACTATATTATATAGTTTCTATTACTATATAGCAAGGGGAAATATCAGGAAAAATAAAAAGTATAACTTAAGTGACAAGGTTAGAAAAGTAATGTATAATATAAATATAAAACTGTCTTTTGACAGCAGATGTAAAATATGTAATATAATGTACTTACAAGTGAGAAGGTACATAAATGTAAGGAGGTATATTATGGGATTATTTAAAAATCAGCTTGCCAATGTAGTAGAATGGGAAGAATACAGAGATGACGTTATTTTTTACAAATGGAATAACAGTGAAATTAAAAAAGGATCCCGTTTGATTATCCGTCCGGGACAGGATGCTATTTTTCTGTATAATGGTGTTACAGAAGGTGTTTTTGAAAAAGAGGGTAATTATGATATAGAATCAGATATCATGCCATTCCTCTCTACATTGAAAGGATTTAAGTTTGGATTTAACAGTGGGATCCGTGCAGAGGTAATTTTCATTAATACAAAGGAATTTACCATGAAGTGGGGAACCAAACAGGCGGTTAATCTTCCAACACCGGCTCTTCCGGGAGGAATGCCGATTCGTGCGAACGGAACATTCCAGTTTAAAGTTGGAAGTTATCAGATGTTGATTGACAAAGTAGCAGGAATAAAGAAACAGTATACAACAGAGGAAGTAAGAGAGCGTGTATTATCTGTTCTTAATCAGTTGCTTCTTCGATGGATTGTTCGTGAAGGAAAGGATATGTTTAATATTCAGGCGAACGCAGTCGAGATTTCTGAGGGAATCATGGGAGAGCTGAATACAGAACTGGAGAAGATCGGACTTGCGGCAACAGGGTTCCAGATTGATTCAGTCAGCTATCCGGAAGAGGTTCAGGAAATGGTAACGAAAGTAGCCGGTCAGAGCATGGTTGGTGATATGGGAAGATATCAGCAGATGGCAATGATTGATGCGATGACAAATACCAGCAATAATGGTGGCGGAAATAATATGGCGGCAGATATGGCTTCAATGCAGATGGGTATGATGATGGGACAGCAGATGGTGAACCAGATGCAAAGTGCAATGCAGCAGGGACAAAATAACTCCAATATGCAAAATATGCAGGGACAGAATATGCAGGGACAAAATGTAGCTCCTCAACAGACTCCGGCTGGGGGACAGTCAGAAGGTAATGTACCGAATTTCTGTCCAAACTGTGGAACGAAAACAGAAGGAAGTAAGTTCTGTCCAAACTGTGGACAAAAGTTAGTATAATAATATCTCAGTATTTTTATTCATTTCCAGGACATTAGATCACGACATTAGATTAGAAAGGTTTGAACAATGAGTATTTATGATACTTTAAATAACGAACAAAGGGAGGCGGTCTTCTGCACAGAAGGCCCCCTTTTAATGCTTGCGGGAGCAGGATCAGGAAAAACACGGTCATTGACACATCGTATTGCTTATTTAATAGAAGAAAAGGGTGTGGCACCGTGGAATATTTTAGCGATCACATTTACGAATAAAGCGGCACAAGAGATGCGTGAGCGAGTAGATGCATTGGTTGGTTATGGCTCTGAAGATATATGGATCAGTACATTTCATGCAACGTGTAGCCGAATTTTACGAAGACATATTGATTTGTTAGGATATGACAGAAATTTTACAATTTATGATGCGAGTGATCAGAAAGCTCTTCTAAAAGAAGTTATGAAAGAAATGAAGATTGATACAAAGCAATTTCCGGAACGCTCTGTCATGTCAGAAATTTCTTCTGCAAAGAACGAGTATAAATCTCCTCTGGATTATCGTAATGAGTATGGGAGTAACTTCAGAAATAAGAGAATAGCAGATATTTATGAGCATTATCAGAAGCGGCTTAAAGAAAATAATGCATTGGATTTCGATGATCTTCTTGTAAGAATGGTGGATTTGTTTCAGACGAATCCAGAGGTTTTAGAACATTATCAGGATAGATTTCAGTATATTATGGTAGATGAGTATCAGGATACAAATACCGTACAGTTTTTATTAGTAAGTTTGCTTGCAAAAAAATATAGAAATCTTTGTGTAGTTGGAGATGATGACCAGTCTATTTATAAGTTCAGAGGAGCCAATATTTATAATATTTTAAATTTCGAAAAAGTATTTCCAGATGCACAGGTAATTCGTTTAGAGCAAAATTATCGTTCAACGCAGAATATTTTACATGCGGCAAATGGTGTGATTGCAAATAATAAAGGAAGAAAAGAAAAAAAGCTGTGGACAGAGAATCAAAAGGGAGAATTGGTTCATTTTAAACAGTATGAAACAGAATATGAAGAAGCAGAAGGGGTTGTATCAAGAATTAATTTTCTCGCAATGCGTGGAGTACAGTATAAAGATATGGCGATCTTATATAGAACAAACGCTCAGTCTCGCATCTTTGAGGAAAAATTAAAGCAGAAAAATATACCATATGCAATAGTGCGTGGAATCAGTTTTTATGATAGAAAAGAAATTAAGGATTTGATGAGTTATCTTAAAGTAGTAGATAGCGGAATGGATGATCTTTCAGTAAAAAGAATTATCAATGTGCCAAAAAGAGGAATCGGACAGACAACAATTAACCGTTTGCAGGAATTTGCCATTTTGAATCAGATGAGCTTTTTAGATGCAGTATTTAATGCAGATGAGATTCCAGAGGTAGCACGAGCACTTGCGAAACTTCATAAATTTGCAGATATGATAGAAGAATTTCGTGAATATGCCGGAGAACATGAAATTAGTGAATTATTAGAGCATATTCTTGATGTGACCGGATACAGGACAGAATTAGAAGCAGAAGGTACCGATGAATCGATAAGTCGTCTGGAAGACATTGAAGAACTTTTTAACGACATTGCATATTATGAAGAAGAGGAAGAAAATCCGAATCTTAGAGATTTTCTTGCAGAAAAAGATATGTATACATTGAATGCAGGAATTGATAATCTGGAAGATGAAAATAATAAGGTTCTTCTTATGACACTTCACAATGCAAAAGGTCTTGAGTTTAATAATGTATTTCTTGGCGGAATGGAAGAAGGCGTCTTTCCAGGTTTTGGAGCAATGTTGTCCGGAGATGAATCAGAGATAGAGGAAGAACGTCGACTTTGTTATGTAGGTATCACAAGAGCAAAAGAAAGATTGTTCTTAAGTGCGGCAAAGCGTAGAATGTTACGTGGACAGACACAGTATAACCGTCATTCTCGATTTATTGATGAGATTCCAACACAGTATCTTGATACAGAGAAAAGGGTTTCAGAACAGCGTGTAATAAAGAAAGAAGACCGTTCTACAAACAAATATCAATATAGTGGCAGAGCAGCCAAGCCGTATAATCTTAGCGACTTTAAAGTAAAACCGACAGGTCAGTTAGACTATAAGG
>CAKREJ010000150.1 GCA_934317185.1 uncultured Anaerobutyricum sp.
ACAATAACCTTCATATTTGGTCTTGTTGCCGTAATACTTCTTGCAATCTGTTTTAATAATGTGGTCTTTCCTGTCTTCGGCTGGGAAACAATCATTCCACGCTGTCCCTTTCCAATCGGTGATAGAAGGTCTACCATACGCATAGATAATGGTGCATTCTCTGTCTCAAGATTGATTCTCTCATTTGGAAAAATCGGTGTGAGGTCTTCAAAATTCTTTCTTTTTGCGGCATCAAATGGTTTGTATCCATTAACAGATTGTACATATAATAATGCACTATACTTCTCGTTCTGTGTTTTAATACGAATATTTCCCACTAAAATATCCCCGGTTTTTAAATTAAATCGACGTATCTGGGATGGTGAAACATAGACATCATTCTCTCCTGGTAAATAATTCTCACAACGAATAAATCCATAGCCATCCGGCATGACTTCAAGAATACCATTTGCCATATTTCCACTGTCTAAACTGGAGATGTCGTTCTTTTTACCTTCTGCTTCTGATTTTTTTTCTTCTGTATCCTCTGCTTTTTCTTCTTCTTTGTTTTCTTTTTTACTTTCTTCTGTATGTTCTTTTCTATGTTCTTTTCTCTTCTCTTCTTTGTTTGCTCTTTTATTCTCTTTCCTGTTTTCTTCCCTCCTTACCTCTATATTCTCTTCTTTATTTTTTTCTTTCTTTTCTTCACATTTCTCGCTTTCTATAAGCTTCTCTACCAACTGTTCCTTTTTCAGGGTACTTACTCCACGAATTCCTTTTTCTTTTGCATATGCCTTCAGTTGAAGAAGTGTCATTTCTTTAAAGTTCATTTCTGCCTCCAAAATTTTTCTAAAATACTTTTGTACATTCTCTCGCAGCCAGCATAAATTTACTTTACTGCTGACTTAGCAAAAAATCTGTTTCATATGCCAACTTCAATATCACCTGCCGCATCCCCGGACAAGTATATCTTCACATATTAATATAAAAAATAACGATTAAACCATTTGGGAAATCAAAAGATTATAATTAAAAACATGATGTGATACTACAAAAAACATTTTTCACATCAGATTATTAAGACGAATCAGAATTGTCTTTTTTATAATAGCATAAATCAGGAAGAAAACAACCTGTTTTTATGAAATATTTGATTGCACAATAGGAAAACCGATGCTAGAATATATTCTGGGAAAGGACGGAAAATAATTATGACAAATAAAGAAAAAGCTTTAGAAATACACAAACAATGGAACGGCAAACTTTCTGTAGAGGCTAAATGTCAGGTAGCTTCCGCAGAAGATCTTGCGATTGCTTACACTCCCGGTGTAGCTGAACCTTGTCGTGCTATCGCAAAAGATCCAAAGGAAGCCTATACTTATACAATTAAATCAAACACCGTAGCTGTTGTCTCTGACGGAAGTGCTGTACTCGGACTTGGTAATATCGGTGCTCTTGCTGCTATGCCTGTTATGGAGGGAAAGGCTGCCCTTTTTAAAGAATTTGGCGGTGTTAATGCATTTCCTATTTGCCTTGATACACAAAGTACTGAAGAAATCATCGAAACAGTTGTCCGAATCGCTCCTGCCTTTGGCGGTATTAACTTAGAAGATATTGCAGCTCCCCGTTGTTTTGAGATAGAAGAACGTCTCGATGAAATGCTTGATATTCCTGTTTTTCACGATGATCAGCATGGGACTGCCATCGTTGTTCTTGCCGGAATCATCAACGCACTGAAAGTTGTCGGTAAACAAAAGGAAGATTGTAAAGTTGTTGTAAACGGGGCTGGTTCTGCCGGAATTGCAATCTCTAAGATGCTCTTATCCTACGGTTTTTCTGATCTTACACTCTGTGACCGTCAGGGAATCTTATGCTCCGGCGACCCATCCTTAAACTGGATGCAGGAAAAAATGACACAGGTTACGAATCTTTCTCATAAAACAGGAACTCTCGCTGATGCTATGAGGGATGCCGATATTTTTGTCGGTGTATCCGCTCCCGGTATTGTCAGTCAGGATATGGTTCGTTCTATGGCAAAAGATTCTATTTTATTTACTATGGCAAATCCTGATCCGGAGATTCTTCCACATCTTGCAAAAGAAGCAGGAGCAAAAGTTGTTGGTACCGGTCGCTCTGATTTTCCAAATCAGGTAAATAATGTACTTGTATTCCCTGGAATCTTCAAAGGTGCTTTAGAAGGTCATGCTACACACATTTCTCCTGAAATGAAGCTTGCCGCTGCTCATGCGATCGCTGGTCTGGTTCCCCATGAAGAATTAAGCGATACCAATATTCTCCCTCATGCCTTTGATCCACAGATTGCTGATGTAGTCAGTGCGGCAGTAAAAGAATATATTGATTAATTTCTATGGAACGTTATTATAGCTACAGCCGTTTTATCAAAGAATACTTCGGGGAAAAGCTCTATAAGATTTGTCTGGATGGTGGTTTTACCTGCCCGAATCGTGATGGGACACTCGCAACCGGCGGATGTATCTTTTGCAGTGAAGGGGGAAGCGGAGAATTTACAGAGAACGCTTCTCTCTCTGTTTCAGAACAGATTCGTCTCGGGAAAAAACAGACCTCACAAAAATATCATGGAGAACATTATATCGCTTATTTTCAGGCATTTACTAATACCTATGCACCGATAGAACGCCTGCGAACTCTTTATGAAGAAGCAATACAGGCTCCGGAAATTGTTGCATTATCAATCGGAACAAGACCGGACTGTATTTCTCCTTTAGTTCTTTCTTTACTGAGGGAACTTAATAAAAGAAAGCCTGTATTCATCGAAATGGGATTACAGACCTCACATGATACTACCGCTTCATTTTTAAATCGTGCTTATCCAACGGACACCTTTACTTCTGCCTGCTATGCTCTTACAAATGCAGGAATACGGGTCAGTGCTCATATCATTCTCGGTCTCCCCGGTGAAACCTTAGATATGGAACTGGAAACGATTCGTTATCTGAACACTCTTCCGATAAACGGTATTAAAATTTCCATGCTTTATGTGCTGAAAAATACTGCCCTTGCCAGTTACTATGAACAGCACCCATTTCACATTCTTACTATGGAAGAATATATCGACCATCTCATTACCTGTCTTAGTCAGCTTCGCAAAGACATTGTCATCGAGCGAATGACTGGAGATGGCCCAAAAGATCTTTTAATCGCTCCGAAATGGATTGGACATAAACGTCTTGTATTAAATACAATCCATAAAGAAATGAAACAACGAAACTTTACGCAGGGAGGAAGCCTATGTCAGAAGAATCTTTAACATTATATAAATTAATGATACTGTTTATGCTGGATAATCTGGATTTTCCACTGACAAATTCTCAATTAAGTGAATTTTTTGTAAATCATGGCTACACATCCTACTTTCATTTGCAACAGGCAGTTAACGAACTTGTGGAATCCGAATTTGTCCGTGCCGAAACTATTCGTAATACAACAAATTATCACCTTGTAAGTGCCGGCAGAGAAGCACTTTCTATGTTTCATACTCAGATTTCTGAACCAATCAAAAATGATATTCTTGATTATTTTGCAGAAAAAAAATACCAGCTCCGCAAAGAAGTGGATATCACTGCAGATTACTATCCGCTCAAAAAGAAACGGGGCGAATATATGGTAAAAACTCAGATTAAAGAAAAGGGTTCCCTGCTTTTAGAACTAAGCATCAACGTCGTCTCCAAAGAACAGGCTATCGCAATCTGCGACAGTTGGGATAAGAAAAGCGATGCCGTCTACGGGAAATTAATGGAAATGTTGTTGCTGGACGAATCCTGATTTGAAAAAGTGACGAAAAATAAAAAGTATCTTATAGCATCTGTGCCAGTAGTCGCTGCATCTTGAATGCTTGCATAAAGGCTC
>CAKREJ010000151.1 GCA_934317185.1 uncultured Anaerobutyricum sp.
CGTCTATGGTTATTTTTCTGAAAAACTAATAGTTTTCCTGTATAATTCATAGTATAATACCAAATACTTTTCATCTTTTAACATAAAAATAACCTAAAAGGAGGCCGCTATGAAGAAAAACAATCATAACATACTGTTTATCAGCATCTTTTTTATTCTGTTCTCCGGAATCATTCTGACTGGCTGTGGACAATCTGCCACACAAAATTCTTCAAAACAACAGAAGTTTGATCAGTTTTTGGACACTTGCTTTAAAGAATATGCTGCCCAAAATACAGTCACGCTTCATTTTAAACTTTCGAATCCATCTGCGTATGGAATCAAACCTCCCCTCTCTCCAACCTACGGAGATCTTTCTTCGGATGCCTTGAGAAAAAAGTGCAAACGCTCCAAAGAGCTTCTTCAGAAACTTTATACATTTCCAACAAGCAGTCTTAACGACCAGCAAAAGCTCACCTGGCAGATTTTTCAGGATTACCTGAATGAAACTATTATGAATGAAAAATATATCCTTTATTCTTCCCCACTGGGTACTAATGGCTTACCATCTGACATTCCGGTAACTCTTTCCGAATATCGTCTGGACAATGAAAAAGATATAAAAGATTATCTTTCTCTCGTCAACCAGATTCCTGAACTTTTTACTCAGCTTCTTGACTTTGAACAGGAACGGCAAAATGCAGGTATCATTAGTCCTTCTTTCGTAATTTCTGATACCATTGATCAGATTAACCAGTTTTTAAATGCAAGTGAAGAAAACAATCTCCTTATCCAAAGCTTCGAGGACCGCCTATCTTCTGTGGAGTCCTTAAGCAAAGACCAGAAAGCAAGCTATATTGCAAATAATCGCCTGCTTGTTACAGGTAAAGTTTTTCCTGCATATGAATCACTGAAAAACTCCTTACAAGATTATGCGAATAATCCAACGCCCCAATCGCAGGAGTCTTCTTCAGATAATAAGACAACTTCACATAACACCCCCGCAAAAGAACGACTCTGTGAATATAAAAACGGGCAGGACTATTACCGTTTCCTGCTCATGTCAAATGTCGGGACGGATCTGTCACCGGAAGATTGTATTTCTGCTCTTGAAACACAGTTAAAAAAGACCGTTAAAGATATTTCCACACTCACAACGACGAACAAAGACCTGTATACAGAATATATTTCTTCTATTCCGGCTCTTTCTACACCAAAAGAAATTATGAAAAAGCTAAAAAACGATTCTCTCGTTGATTTTCCGGAAATAAAAAACATTTCCTACCAGTTAAAAAATGTTCCCGATGCCCTTTCCGGTACTGCTGCCTGTGCCTTTTATCTTGTCCCTCCAATCGACAGTAAGGATGCTAATATCATTTACATAAATAAAAATCGTGTGGACTCCAATGAAATGTTTTCAACGCTTGCCCATGAAGGATATCCCGGACATTTATATCAGACCAACTATTTTTTAAGTACAAATCCTTCTCCGCTGCGTACTTTTCTTCATTGTAACGGTTATGATGAAGGCTGGGGCACTTACGCCCAGTTATATAGCTACAATTTTATCGAATTTAAAAATGTTGACAAAAAAACAGAGGAACAGCTCCGTCAGCTTTACCGGGATAATGACCTGCTTTCGCTCTCTTTGTCCTCCCTCAGTGATTTGTATGTAAACTATAAAAACTATGATGAAAATGCTCTGGCTGATTATTTGAAGGCTTATGGAATTGACAAAGCCGCTTCCCGAAAGCTTTATCGTTATGTTATTGAAAATCCTACAACTTATCTTTCCTACAGTATTGGATATTATGAATTAAACAAATTGGAAAAGGATATGGCTGCCTCTCTTGGGAAATCATTTAAAATTTCTGATTTTCATGAAGCTATTCTGAATGTTGGCTCCTGCAATTTTTCAATTTTAAGTCAGGAATTGGAAAAGGAAACAGAAATTCTTAGTAATGTTTCTTAAAAGATACGAATAAAATACCCTTATTTTTTAAATATTTTTAATATTTTTTCTTATAATTAGTCATTTTATTCACTTTGAATAATTGACATTTCAATCCTTCATTGTTATACTAGGAGCGATTGCTAAAAATTGATTACAACAGTTTAACTAATATAACTTAGGAGGTAATATTATGGAAACATATGGTATCGAAAAACTTGGGATCGTGAATCCTAAAGCAGTTTACCGCAACTTAACACCTGCACAGTTAACAGAGGCAGCACTTAGAAGAGGCGAGGGTAAGCTTTCTAACACAGGTGCTCTCGTTGTTACTACAGGTAAATATACAGGACGTTCTCCTAAAGATAAATTTATCGTTGATACTCCTTCTGTTCATGATGACATCGCATGGGGAAGCGTTAACGTTCCTATTTCTCAGGAGAAGTTTAATGCAATTCGCTCTAAAGTAGTTGCTTACCTTCAGAACAGAGAAATCTTCATCTTTGATGGTATGGCTGGTGCGGATCCTGTCTGCACAAGAAAGTTCCGTATCGTTAACGAATTAGCAAGCCAGAACCTTTTCATTCATGAGCTTTTAATTCGTCCTACAGCAGAAGAATTAGAAAACTACGGCGAGGCTGACTTCACTATCTTCGTTGCACCTGGATTCAAATGTATTCCTGAAGTTGACGGAACACATTCCGAGGCAGCAATTATCGTTGACTACGAGCAGAAACAGGTTATTATCTGTGGTTCTCAGTACTCAGGAGAAATTAAGAAGTCTGTATTCTCTGTAATGAACTTCTTAATGCCAAAGGAAGGCGTACTTCCAATGCACTGCTCTGCTAACATGGATCCGGAAACTCATGAAACAGCAGTATTCTTCGGATTATCCGGAACAGGTAAGACTACTCTTTCCGCTGACCCTAACCGTAAATTAATCGGTGATGACGAACATGGCTGGTCTGACAGAGGAATCTTCAACTTTGAAGGTGGATGTTACGCTAAATGTATCAACTTAAGCGCTGAAAATGAACCAGAAATCTACAACGCTATCAAGTTCGGAAGCCTTGTAGAGAACGTTGTCATGGATGACGAAACTCGTGAATTTGATTTTGATGATGGATCTCTTACAGAGAATACTCGTGTAGGATACCCAGTTGATTATATTTCCAACGCACAGATTCCTGGTGTTGGCGGAATCCCTAAAGTAGTTATCTTCTTAACTGCTGATGCATTCGGTGTACTTCCTCCAATCTCCAGATTAGATGAGAACGCTGCTATGTACCACTTCGTAACAGGATTCACATCCAAACTTGCTGGTACAGAACGTGGAATCACAGAACCACAGCCAACATTCTCCACATTATTCGGTGAACCATTCATGCCAATGGATCCATCTGTATACGCTAATATGCTTGGAGAAAGAATTGAAAAATACAACACAAAAGTATATCTTGTAAACACAGGATGGACAGGCGGTCCTTACGGAGTAGGAAGCCGTATGAAGTTAAAATATACTCGTGCAATGGTAACTGCAGCATTAAACGGAACATTTGATGATGTAGAATACAAACATGATGAAGTATTCAACTTAGACATTCCTCAGACATGTCCTAACGTACCTTCTGAAATCATGAATCCTCGTGATACATGGGAAGATAAGGCTGCTTATGATGCACAGGCTAAGAAGCTTGCTAAGATGTTCCAGGATAACTTCTCTAAGAAATATCCTAACATGCCAAAGAACATTGCAGAAGCAGGTCCAAAGGCTGACTAATTTACTATTTAGTTTATTAACAACGGACGAAAAATAAAAAAAGAAAGTAGGGTAAATGTGCCAGTAGTCGCTGCGTATGAAATGCTCGCTTATAAGCT
>CAKREJ010000152.1 GCA_934317185.1 uncultured Anaerobutyricum sp.
ACCACTTCGGATAAGGCAGGAGAGAAGAAGGAAGCAGAGCATATGCTTGAGGATACAGAGAATTCGCATATGAGTGTAGAGAACTGCCTCAGTACGGATGCATATAGTACGGTGATTTCAGAAGATGGCAGTTTTAGCTTTGGCTATCCAAAGTATTTATTTAATGATAGTAAAGTAAACGAAGATGGGAGTTCATATACGCTTTCTTATAAAGAAGATTCTAATTCTGCGGATGCACGGCTTACAGTATATACAGAGGATAATCAAGGGAATGCTTTGGAGAATGCAAAGCAGCTTTATCAAAGATTTTCTTCATCGGTGTATAAGACATATTTTAAGTTGCAGCCGACGAGGATTGACAGTAAAGGAATGGCGAGAGCTTTGATTGGTGGTTCGGTGGATTCTTCTGAAACGCAAGGGGTCTATATTATTGCGGCAAATGATGGGGAGAAGAATTATATTTTAAAGTTTACTTATCCTGACCCGGATATACATGATGATTATAATATGATTGATTATGTGGTGGATTGTGTGTACAGATATTGTTCCTTTAGTGGAGGGACATATCAGCCAAGAACGTATGAGCAGTTTAAAGCGGATGATATGGGAACGAAGAAGTAAAATTGTGCGGAAGCAGAGTGTATTTGAAAAATGCTTTCATCAGGATGGTATTATAATTGGGATGTAAGAAAGAAAAGGTATAGAATAATGAAGCAAGGGGAAAGCAGAGTGAAATTAAAAAAAAGAAAAATACGATATGTAGTTCCTTTGTTTGTAATGTTTGTTTGTGCAGCTTGTTTTTGGAAAACGGTGAAGATACAGGCAGATACGAATAAAAATGCAGAAAAGAGTACAAAGATGCAATCAGGAACTTCCGAGATTTCACAAAAGCTTACAGTTGTTTTAGACCCCGGACATGGTGGGAGTCAGTCCGGAGCGGCAAGGGATAATGAGCAGATTGAGGAGAAGGCTCTTAATTTAAAGATTGCAAAGTATCTGAAAAAAGAACTGGAAACTTATGAGAATGTCAAAGTGTTTCTTACAAGAACAGGGGATAAGGATGTGGAATTGCCGGAGAGGACGCAGTTTGCACTAGATAAGAAGGCAGATGTGATGATAAGCCTTCACAATAATGCAGCAGGTAAGTGTGCGGCTTATGACCACGGCTGTACGGTTCTTGCGGCAAAGTATGGTTATAAAGATATGCTTGCCCTGGAAGAGCAGAAGCTTTCCTGTAATATTTTAAATGAACTTTCTAAGCTTGGAATTGAGAATCAGGGGATTTTGCTGCGGGATTCTGAGGCAAATGAGCATTATTCGAATGGAATTTTGTCGGACTATTATGCGATTATTCGTGGTGGCGTGTTGAATGATATTCCGACAGTATTGATAGAGCATGCATTTATTGATAACGACAGTGACTATGAGAACTATTTAAGCACAGATAAAAAGTTAAAACAACTGGCGATAGCGGATGCAACCGGAATTGCTCGTTATTATCAGCTTGTTAAAAAGAATACGGGGAATTATCTGCCGGAGAATAAAGAAGTTAAATGTGAGCTGGAGCCATTGGAAAATTATAAGGTAAAGCTTGTGCATGCAATAGATGGTAACGGAAAGCATAATAAGATTAGTTACCGCACTTATTATAATAAGAATTATGACAGTGACGATACAAGTAACGATACAGATAAAAAAGCACAGCAGGATATGGAAGTATTTCAGCGTATAAATGAGTCCATCAACCAATCGATGTTTACAGATTTAAATTCAAGAATGCCTTAGCATTCTTACTGCGAGCTGTGTGTCATGCAATACCTGACAGACTTCTAATGCATATCTGATATGGTATGGGTGAAATGTATTAAAAATTGAAGAAGTAAAAATTCAGAAAGCATAATAACGAAAGTTCGTTTCTTTACAATATAAATGTGTTATAATAGTCGAAAAGGATAATGTCGATTTTTGTGAAAGGAATGAAGGGATGAAGAATAACAAAGATAAGTCCATAAAAAAAACAATGCGAAGCTGGATCATGCTGTCTGACAAAGAATTGGATGATACGCAGGTGTATATGCAGGAGCAGGAGGATATGGAGACTCCAGAGAAAGAATCAGATAAGGAAGCTTTAGAGGGCAGACAAAGACTGAGTCGGGAAGAAGAGATAGAGCAGTTGACGCAGGAAGTGGGACAGGAAGTTGTAGATGAGAATGACGAAGAGATGCCGATGCCTCGCAGAAGAAGGAAGCGTCATGATGATAAGAAGAAAGAAAGTAGCAATGAAGAGACAGAACAGCTTGGGCAGGAAGAGGTAGCAGAACCAGAAGAGACTTCAGACCAGGCACAGCCGGAGCTATCGCAGAAGCCGGGAGTGATGGGGAAGGTTATTACTGCAGGAGTTGGTATTGTTTTAGTTCTCATTATCGGAGGACTCGGCTATCAGAATCAGGCATTGCAGCGACAGAATCAGCGGTTGAAAAAAGAAGTGGTCAGCCTTGAAAAAGAGAAGAAGCAGGCGGAGCAGGCATCCGAAGAACAGGCATTACAGACAAAGAACGAAGACGGTGTTGTAGTGAATACAGATAAGCTGTTTGACTTCGTTAAAGTTGGAGACAAAGAATATAAACTCCTTTGTAAAGTATCAGACTTCACAAAGGATGGCTGGAAGTTAGAGGCACTCCGTACAGAGAATGCGACACTTGTTCCGGGAGGCAAGCTTGAGAAAGATGCGTTTCTGACAAATACAGACGGCAGGAAAATCGGTGTGATTATTCGAAATATGAGCGATAAGAACCAGAAGGTAAGTGACTGTATTATAACAAAGCTTTCCTTTAGTAAGGAAATGTTTGATGAACAGATCACGTTACCGGGTAATCTGACTTTTAGCAGTACGGAAAAGGAATTAAAGAAAGCCGGATTTAAGAAGGATGCCGATGGAGTATACTGCTACACCAGCAAGAGGATAAAGGATGACAGTATTAAGATGAACATGGCAGATGGTGAGAGTGTATCAGATATTACTTTAGAAAGAACGGTAGATGAAAGTGCTGCGACAGCTACAACTGCAAGTAGTTCAGCTACAACAGCGGCATCAGAAGATAAAGCGAATAACGAAACATTAAAGAATGCGACAACAGAAGAAGAGAATACGGTGGAAGATTTCTCTCAGGGAACAACAGATACAGTAACAGAAGAATAAGAGATGAACAGGGAATTTAATCAACATAATAAGTTGGTTAAGTTCTCTGTTTTTTTGTACATATATTGCATTCTTGCAAGCAAGTTTGCATCGGCTTTCTGACCTTTTGACGCTGGTGTTGTGAACAAATAATTATGAAAAAATCATTGACTAATTATGCATAAAGTATTATTATACATAGAAAAGACTACAAATTACGCATAAAAATGCAGAAACGTATACGAGGATTTTCATTTTAAACGATTTGTGGGTTATCATGGAAGTAGAGGAGAGAGAAAGATGAAGAAACTAATGTTAACAATGCTTTCTGTTGTAGGTATGATGCTTTTTGCAGCATTACCGGCAAAGGCATGTACATCCTACTATGTAGGTAAGGATTGTACCAAAGATGGAACAACAATGTACGGACGTACAGAAGATATTTCTTCCCGTAAGGATAAAGTATATAAGGTTATCCCGGCGAAGAATGTTGGAAAGAATGCGATGTATAAAGATGAATCAGGTGCAACAGAATTTCAGGCACCGATTAAAGTCGATACAACGTACCGTTATACGATCTGCCGTGATAATGAGGGAGATGAAGA
>CAKREJ010000153.1 GCA_934317185.1 uncultured Anaerobutyricum sp.
GGATAAACTCCTAATCCTACTTTAATTAGTGTTCCACTGATAATGCGGACCATGTTATAGAGAAAACCTTCTCCTGTCACACGGATAATTACTTTCTGAGATGGATATTCTCCCTCAGACAGTGAATGAGTTTCCACTTCTATTCCTGTCACCGTTCTTACCGTTGTCTGTGCCTGCGTTTTTGCGGCACAAAAACTTTTAAAATCATGTGTTCCGACAAGATATTGTCCGGCTTCCTGCATTGCTTTTACATTTAACGGAAAAATAACAAGATGCGAATAGAGCCTCTCTGTTGGCAGAGGAATCTTTCCATTTTGAATATGATATTCATATGTTTTCCTTGTATCGCAATATCTCGGGTGAAAATCATCCGCTACCTGCTCTGAAGACACAATTCGTATATCTTCCGGAAGCTGTGGGTTTAGTGCAAAACAAAGTTTTTCGGCGGGAATCGTTGTCTCTGAATCAAATACTGCTACATTTCCAAAAGAATGTACACCAGAATCCGTTCTGCTTGCTCCGATTATGTGTATCTCTTCTTTCAAAAAATTACTCAATGTTTTATTCAGCACTTCTTCTATCGTAATCCCATTCGGCTGAATCTGCCAGCCGCAATAGTTTGTCCCATCATATGCCACTACTAATTTAAATCGTTTCATAAATTTTATTCTCTTTCCTATGTTTATCAGTATATATTACTGATTATAAAGCTGCAAAAAAACATAATCGCCACATACAAAAACATAACTGCATATGCAACATAATCCCGCTTTTCATAAACAAGAGGATGTAATCTTGTCTTTCCTTCCCCACCATTATAGCACCTCGCATCCATTGCCATTGCAAGATCGGAGGCTCTTCTGATTGCTGCGATAAAAAGTGGTACTAAAACAGGAATCAGCTTTTTCCCTCGCTCTAAAATATTTCCACTTTCAAAATCGACTCCTCTTGACATCTGTGCTTTCATGATCTTATCAAGCTCCTCTGTTAAAATCGGAATAAAGCGAAGAGCAATCGACATCATCATCGCAATTTCATGTACGGGAATATGCACTTTTTTCAGAAATTGAAAACCTTTTTCAAGTCCATCCGTAAGCTGGTTCGGTGTAGTTGTAAAAGTCATAACGGAAGAACCGATGACAAGATACACTAAACGTATAACAAGATAAAATGCCATCCATACTCCCTGCTTCGTAATGGATACCGGTCCAAGTTTTATCAATACTTCTCCACCTACACTGATCATATTTATAATTGCCGAAAAACAGATAATAATAAACAGTGGTTTTACGCCTCGAAGCATCATGGAAAACGGTACTTTTGACAGCTTTATTATCAAAACAAGAAATACAGTTGCAATCCCTAGATTTAATAAGGTTTTTGGGAAAAATAAAGTAATAACAAAAAGTAATGTTCCTAAAAGTTTTACACGAGGATCCAGTTTATGTAGTACGGAATCCGCTTTATAATATTGTCCTAATGTCATTTCCCGAATCATTTGCTGCCTCCTGTAGAGGTGGAAGTCATCTCACATCTGATATATTCTGTCAATTCTTCTATCGTAAGCGGAATGAAATTCCCAGTTTGATATGTCTGCCTGTTAGAATCTATGCCCTTTGGCATCTGTTTTTTTCTTAATTTCAAATAAAAATCTACGGTTTGAGGAATCCCAAGTCCCATTGCCTTAAGCTCATTCTCTCTGGCAAAAATTTCTCTGGTCGCTCCATCTATTTTAAGAGTTCCCTCTTCCATGATTAATACTCGATCTGCGTGCGAAGCAACATCATCCATGTTATGGGAAACAAGTACAATCGTAATTCCTTTTTCTTTATTAAGATGATGCAAAAGCTCAAATAACATCCTTTTACCGGGTGCATCCAATCCGGCAACGGGTTCGTCTAAAATAAGATATTCTGGTTCCATTGCTAAAATTCCAGCCAGTGCCACTCTCCTTTTTTGTCCTCCGGATAAAGAAAACGGAGAAGCCTTTTCATATTTTGCTGAAAGTCCCACAAGCCGCATCGCATATCGTGCCTTTTCTTCACATTTCTTTTTATCAAATCCAAGATTTTTCGGTCCAAAAGAAATATCCTTTAATACATTTTCTTCAAAAAGCTGATATTCCGGATATTGAAAGCAAAGAGCCACCTTCTGCCTTAAATTTTTTAAATCATACTTTTTTGACCATATATCTTTACCCTCAAAAAGATATTCTCCGGTTTGTGGCTGCAAAAGACCATTCAAATGTTGAATCAGTGTTGACTTACCTGATCCGGTCTTCCCTACGATTGCCACAAATTCTCCAGGTTTTATAGATAAAGAAACATTTTTTAAAGCGTATTTTTCTTCGTTGGCACTTCGTTTTTTATATTGATAACTGATATTTTTTAAAACAATACCTTTTTCCTGCTCTGCCTCTATACTGTGCTTTTCCTGTTGAACGTCTGATTTCTTTTCTGAAAATAAAAAAGCTTTTTCCTTTGACAAAGATTTTAAAAACTCAACTAACTGCTCTTTTGTATATATTTCTTCTGGTATATTCAGACCTCTTTTTCTTAATTCTTTAATCAAAGAAATCTCAAACGGAAGCTCCAGATCATTTTCTACTAATTGTTCTGGCTTCTTAAACAATGTTTTGGGCGAACCTTTTAAAGTAATGACCCCCTGCTTCATTACATACAGATAATCTGCCTTACTGACTTCAGAAAGAAAATGTGTGATATAAATAATTGTGATGTGTTTTAAACGATTCAAATCATAAATTGCTTTTAGCACTTCCCTTCGACTTTCCGGATCAATCATTGCCGTTGGCTCGTCAAAAATAATGCATTCCGGCTCCATTGAAAGTACTCCGGATATCGCAATTTTTTGTTTTTGTCCACCAGACAGTGCATTCGGAGAATGTTCTCTATATGCACTCATTCCCGTAGCTTCTAATGCCCTCGTAATTCTTTCCTCAATTTCTTCTCTGGGAATCCCCATATTTTCAGGACCAAAAGCAACATCTTCTTCCACAATATTTCCAATCAACTGATTGTCCGGATTCTGAAATACCATTCCTGCTGTTTTTCTAATAGAAAGAAGCTGCTCATCCTTTGCCGTATCCATTCCATTAACATAAATTATTCCGCCTGATGGTTTTAATAAAGCAGCAAGCTGCTTTGCTAGTGTTGACTTTCCCGATCCATTATGTCCGAGAATCCCGACAAAATCACCTTTCTTAATAGAAAAAGAAATATTATTAATTGCTGTATGCTCGATTACCTCTTCTTTTTCTCCGGAATACATTTTGTAGTTAAATAAAAGATTTTTCACATCGATCAAATTCATCTGTTTCTATTCTCCGTATATAATCCTGTTTTATCAGCATTTTGCTCACATTCCCATTTATATTTACTTCTATAACCATAAATCATAGCACCTTTTCAAGTTTGACAAAGCTAACGTTCATTATACTCTATTTCTCATCAAAAAGAAACTATTTTAATTTAATTTATTGCAACAGATGAATCGAAAGAATAACAGATTGCTCCTGCTTTCAATTTTTCTAAAATAGATGAGTGAAATCAAGTCCAATCGATTCGAGGATAAAAAAACAGACCCCAAAAAGAGAACATATTCTCTCTTCGGGGTCTTCCGTTTATTTCACGAATTAAATAATTAAACTAATTCAATGATAACTTCTAATGCAGCATCACCTTTACGCTGAGCAATTTTAACGATTCTTGTGTAACC
>CAKREJ010000154.1 GCA_934317185.1 uncultured Anaerobutyricum sp.
AAAGAATGTACGAATGCATTTGACTTTGATAAAGATAGTATCAAGGAAGAAACAACTCTCTATGCAAAATGGGAGAAGAACCCTTCCAGTAAACCAGAAACAAAACCAGCAATAAAGAAAAATGCAAAAGTTACCAGAGGAAAATATATTTATAAAGTGACTAGCGTAACTAAAAAACAAAATGGTAATGTACAAGTTTGTGGATTTGCCAAAGGAAAGAAAGCAGCGACAATAGCAATTCCATCAACAATAACAATTAATGGAAAGAAATTTAAAGTTACATCTATCGCACCAAAAGCTTTCTTGAAGAACAAAACAGTAAAGAAAGTTGTTATCGGCAATAACGTAAAAGTTGTTGGAACAAAAGCCTTTTATAATGCAAAGAAACTGCACACAATAACAATCGGTAAGAATGTTACAACAATCAAGAGTCAGGCATTTGGAAAACTTCCAAAGCTTAAAAAAGTAGTAGTGCGTAGTAAAAAGCTTAAAAAACTTAAGAAGATAAAGAAAAAAATCTTCAAACCAGTAAAGCATAAATTCACGATTAAATAGTGTTTACTAAACACGTGAATGTAAATTCGCTGATTTAACTAAAAAAGCAGTGAAAGAAATCCCTGTTATATGTATTTATATATATAACAGGGATTTTTGTGTCATTTTTTATTATCCGTTGAGTAAAATGATTGCCATTGCAGTTGATGGAATAACCAGTTTGTCCGTCAGGCCTATTTCTATTATAACAGGAACTGGCTGTGTAGTGAGTCTTATTGGATTTGTGGGAATTATATGGGCTATTATAACAGCTATTCTTGGGAATGCGGTGGCAGGCTGGACATCTATCGTTTGTATTGTTTGTTTTCTTGGCGGTATTCAATTACTTTCGCTTGGAGTTATTGGAGAATATATTGGGAAGATATATCTGGAATCAAAACATCGTCCAAGATATATAATCAGTGATAAAACCTGGGAACCATATAAGAGACATTACAAAGGATGATAAAGCCTCCGGCAGGGTGCAAAACCATTGTCCGGTGGACGATGGTTTTGTACCGACCGAAACAGAGTGTAGACGTGCATCTTACAGAAAGCATTTTTCAAACACGCTCTAGTGCTAAATCCTAAAGACGGGTATTGTTAGATTAAAAAAAGAAAGTATTATAAGTGAAAACACAAAAAAGCCTTGACACATTTCAAAGCTTATAGTATAATGAATTTCGTTGATGACGTGGGATCTTAGCTCAGCTGGGAGAGCATCTGCCTTACAAGCAGAGGGTCACAGGTTCAAGTCCTGTAGGTCCCACTTATTTTTATCAATATTTATGGCGGGATAGCTCAGTTGGCTAGAGCACGCGGTTCATACCCGCGGTGTCGCTGGTTCAAATCCAGTTCCCGCTATTTTTTATTGCGTTTAAGCCGGACATATGTGGTTTGATGTATAATTTTGGTCAGTGGAAACTGATAGATACTTATAATTTAATAGACAAACGGACAAGGTCATTATGCAAAGCTGCCTCATATTCTACACAACTTGTGTTGATATATGAATTCCTTACTCAGAGGAACAGTTACTGTATAATGACTTTTTTATGCTGTTCATGTAAATTTTTGTGAAGAAAAACTTTTCTCTCGCTATCTGATATGGTAAACTGAAAAAGGAAAAATAAAAAGTAGAATAACAATTGGCATAGTTGCGGAGTTTGGAGGGTCTATGAGAATTGGAAATGGTTATGACGTACATCGTCTGGTAGAAAATAGAAAGTTAATCCTTGGTGGAGTGGAGATTCCTTATGAAAAGGGACTTCTTGGACACTCTGATGCGGATGTTCTGCTTCATGCAGTGATGGATGCACTTCTTGGAGCGGCGGCACTTGGAGATATCGGAAAGCATTTTCCAGATAATGACCCTGCATATGAGGGAGCGGACAGTATGAAACTTCTTGAAGAGGTTGGAAAGCTGTTACAGGAAAAGGCTTATTTTATTGAAAATATTGATGCGACAGTGATTGCACAAAGACCGAAGCTTGCTCCATACATTCCAGAGATGAAAAAAAATATTGCAAGAGTTCTTGGTATTCAGGAAGGGCAGGTTAATGTAAAGGCAACGACAGAAGAGGGACTTGGATTTACCGGAGAGGGTCTTGGTATTGCCGCATCTTCTGTGTGTCTCCTTTCAGAAATTCAGAATTATGTTGGAGCCGATGTTCTCATGGAAGACAGAGGCTGTGCAGGCTGCGGAGGCTGTGCAAGATTTGGAGGCATTCAGAAATGATAGTCTGGGATGATGGAACAAAAAAGCAGAGAATGTATGATATGTGGCAGGATAATTTTCATGATCCGGTTTCATATACAGATTTTTATTTTAAGGAAGTCTATGGAAAGAATGAAGTGTTAATAAATCAGGAAGAAGATATTGCAAAGGGAATGCTGCATTTGAATCCTTATATGCTCCATGTAAAAGAACAGCCGGTTAGAGCAAAGTATATTGTTGGGGTGGCAACTGATAAGGAGTATAGAAGACAGGGAGTGATGAGAGAACTTTTAATAGAAAGCTTTCGAACGCTTCGCAGCAGGGGAGAGTGCTTTACTTATCTGATGCCTGCAGATGAGAATTATTATCTGCCATTTGATTTCCGATTTGGGATGACACAGATAGAACAGGAAGTAGAGTATTTGCCGGATATGTATATGTCAGAAGAAAGAGAGACAGCAAAGTATACATTTAAAACAGAGATTTCTGAGATGGAACTTGAAAAGATTACAGAACAGGAAAATGCACTCAAAGATACTGTATTTGATATTTTTACGGAGATTTCAGCAAGCTATATCCGAAGAATGGAAAAAGAAGTTGAGAGTGATTTTGGACAGGTTCTTTATGTTTTTGAAGGAGAAAAGTATATTGGAAGAGTTGCGGTAGGAGCGGAAGACAGTTATTTTGTTTTGTCTCAGGTATTTTGTGCAGACGATGCGAAAAGAGAAAGCTTTTTAGAACAGACTATGTTGTATTGTGAAAAGAAGTATCATTACAATCGTTACCAGCTTATCCTTGATTCATCATGGAAGGATGCCACAGATAAAATCGGATTACAGGGCTGTTTCCGGTATATGCCTGCCAAACAGGTAAAAAAGATTATGTTCCGCTTGTTAGATTTAGAGAAATTGAGTACATTTTTAGAGTATAAAGTGTCAGGAACACAGGACTGCAGTAGATTGGAAGAGAAGACAGCCGGTGTGGAAGAAAACATTTATGAAGCAGATATTTATATAGAAGATAACTATCTGGAAGAACAGAGTGGGATATACCATTTTCTGTTAAAAAACGGAAAAGTTTCGATTAAAAAGACAGGCGATACAAAGGGAGAATATAAAGAAAGCATTTCTGTTTCAGCACTTACACAATATCTTTTCGGTGGTGAAGAAAAGAGCGTGGATGATTGTACTACGTTATCAAGAGAGACAAAGAATTTATTAAAAGATGTTTATCCGCTGTCAAAAAACTGTATCATGGAGATTGTTTAAAAGTTTTTTGGTGTTATCTGGAGTTTTGTTTCTGTTATCTGGTATTTTCTTTGATTTCTTTATTGACAAAAGAGAGGAAATTGAATAGACTAAAAAGTACGTAAATAAAGACGGCGGAAGGCTTCGTCTCAGGGAGGCGGAGCTTTTTCA
>CAKREJ010000155.1 GCA_934317185.1 uncultured Anaerobutyricum sp.
TTTTCTACATAATAATGACCATTTTCACGAACATATCCATATTGTGCAAGAAGAGCATCAAATTCTTTTATAACAGTATCATAGACTTCTACCATATCAGAGCACTGTGCCACAAGGGATTCTCTCCATGCTATCCTGTCCATATACTCGTTATGTTCTGTCAGATATTCCGGCATCATATCCCATACGATTCTTGGAAGATAACCCTGTTCATTTTTGCTTACATCCGGATAAACCGCAGCAAGTTCCGGAGCTTTATTTATATCTAATTGTGCCGGAAACTCCTGCAGCCATTCTAATATTTTTGCCTCACATCCCACCGCTTCCAAACAAGGTTTTGCTGTATGTTGTGCCCTTCCAAGAGGAGACATATAACAATCCCCCAGATTAAGGTGAATGGCTCTTTGTGCCAGGAGTTCTGCCTCTCTACAACCTTTTTTTGTTAATGTATCATTTACATAATCAGGATCTCCATGTCTTATCAGTAAAATTCTCATTGTATGTATTCCTTTCTTTTCTGATTAGTGTATATGTCACCCTTACCACCACTGATCGTAATTTATTATTCAACGCCTGTAGCTGTGGGGGGGTCATCTCACATCTGATATACATTCTATAATAATTTCTATTAATTTTTGAGAAATAACAGGTTTAGTTAAGTGTCCATTCATTCCAACCTCACTACACTGCTGCATACATTCTTTAGATGCCTGTGCAGTCATTGCAATAATCGGAATACTCTTTGCATCCGGATGTGTCGAAGTACGAATCGCCAGACAGGCTTCCATACCATTCATAACCGGCATCATAATATCCATTAAGACAGCATCATAAGTATTTGAATCCGATGCCATAAACTTATCTACTGCTTCTCTTCCATTCCATGCCTTTTCAACCTGTGCACCATCCTCTTTCAAATAAAATTCTGCAATTTCCATATTGAGGTCATTATCTTCCACTAAAAGAATCCGAAGTCCCTCCAAACGGTTTTGTTTTAAAGAATCGGAGTTATCTTTCAATGTTTTTCCTAAAAGATTCGGTAATTCTTTTTTCATACCAGCAAAAGAATTACCCATATTTTCTTTATTTATCATCTGATTATTTACCGTCTGATTAACTTTAAATGGAAGACGAAAAATAAAGGTTGTTCCTTTTCCCAAAATACTTTCTACCTCTATCGTTCCATTCATTGCCTCAACTAACTGCTTTACTATAGACATCCCCAGACCGCTTCCTTTATAATGTGTTCGGGCATCCACCTCTTCCTGAGTAAAAATATCAAACAGTTCTTCCTTCACAAACCTTTCACTCATTCCAATTCCACTGTCTTTTATTTTAAACTCATACCATGCTGTCGTTCCGTCAAAAGAAACCTCTCTTGTATATGTATCAATTGATCCGCCTACTTTATTATATTTAATCGCATTGCTAAATAAATTCACCATAATCTGACGTAATCGTGTCGGACTTCCGACCAAATTCGTATGTTGCAAATTTTTTCGATGAGTATGATGCGACAATTTCATTTCAAGAAGCTGTGCATTAACCAGGGAAACGACTTCCGCTATAACCTGCAATAAATCAAAAGAAACTTCTTCTAATACAAGACGACCGGACTCCAGCTTGCTCATATCCAGTACATCATCAGCAAGAGCCATTAAATGCCCGGCAGAAAGCCGTATCTTATCAAGACACTCTTCCACCTTTTTTTCATTTTCTTTATTTTTGCGGATAATATCAATCATGCCTATAATTCCATTAATCGGTGTGCGGATGTCATGACTCATCCGATTAACAAACTCCGTTTTTGCTCTGCTTGCTGAATCTGCCTTTTCAAACGCCAATTGAAGACGTTCCTTTTCCTGCTGCTCCTTTTCATGAAATACTACTGTATTTTTAAATAAAATAATTCCATGCACTACCGTTGACTCTTTTTGAAGCTCACTGTCATAAACTGTATCTCTTGACATTAATACCGTTTTTTGAAGCCAGATTGGTTTACCGTTAATATCTTTTTCACGATATTCTACAGTCACCTGTTTTTCTCCTGTATGAAAACGTTCCAATAACTTTGCAGAGGAATCCACAATGCGATAATTCTCTATCGTATCTTCTGTTACCAGATTCTTGTGCTTTTCACAGTATTCATTATAAGAACACGGCAGACTTACTTTAATATTAAATTTTACTACATTATTTGAATGATAAAAAATCTTTTCCAGACGATCATGCGTAAAATCTGCCGTACAAACTACTTCCGCAGTATCAAGCAATGCTTCTACATAATTTTCATTTTCAAGGATAATCTGCTTCATCTGCTCATAATACTGCGTTAATTGCAGCTTTTCATCTGACGCTGCAATATTTCTGTCATGAAACACTTCAAATCCCAGAATAAAATGATGTACTGTCCCATCCCGACCGGCATCACAAAAAATAACGGTCAGTCTTCCATGCAAGGGGGAATCCCCCTCTCTATATTGATATGAAATTTCATGAACAAAATTTTCATTTGTAAGATGTTCTTTCAGATAGTCAAGCTGAAGCTGCGTCCATATAGTCTTTCTCGTAGAATCTGTAGCAAGTTTGTGAACAATTTGCTCTACTGCCCCGGAATAATTTCCATCTTCTGCAAGGAAAAATTCACTACTGGCACGCAAAGCACGATACTGATCCATAAAAGCATCACAATAAAGGCAGTCAGAAAAATGATACCCCATATCCTTTACCCTTGCCAGTAAATTCTGGTTTATCCTTTTTTCTTGTGCTGCCTCCTCCATTTTGGCACGGTTCTTGTCAATATACATATTTTTATCAGCGTAACGGAAGAGTTCCCGCATCGTAACCTGCTCAAAATCCTGGGACAAAGCATAACCAACTGCATAACTAATCGGCATCTCCGGATATTCCTTCGAATACTTTTGTGTCTGCTTCTGAATACTTAAAAGACATTCCTCCACACGAGTACGAGTAACCCCTTTTAAAACAGCAATAAATTCATCCCCTCCGTCACGGCCTACAAAATATTCATCCGGAACAGCAATGCGAAGCTGTAGTGCAAAAGATCGGATATATTCATCACCTTTATCATGCCCCAGATTATTGTTAATATTTCGAAGATTATTCAAATCAAACACACAAACTGCCACAGTGTCTTCGACCGTTAATAATCTCGGTTCATTAAGAATCTCCTCACATTTATTTTTATTCGGAAGACCAGTTGCTTCATCACGATATACCTTACTTTGCAAAATGCGATTCTGTGCTGCATAACGCAGAGCCTTTATAAGTTCCATCGCAATGATAATAATAAGTCCTCCAATATCAATAAAAACAATCTGCTCTAATCTGTTAAGTGCGGTTGCCTTTCTCTGAGAATAAGCTTCAGCAAGTCCGGTTGCCTCATCACATATATTAAAAAAAGGCTCACTCATTTCAATAATATTTGTATTCTCATATCCTTTTTCACGAACGAGAAGAATCTCCTTACACAATTCTTCAAAACGTCTGCTAAGCTCCTTCATTTTAACTTGAAAAGCAACATCCTCCAATCGGACAAGATTCAGCTCATCGCTGCCGTAACGAAGCCCTTTAATATAGGAAGAAACACTTTCAATCATCTCATCATGAGGCTGTCCTGCATTCTCAAGCTTTATAATACGCTG
>CAKREJ010000156.1 GCA_934317185.1 uncultured Anaerobutyricum sp.
GATTGTCCAGAAGATTGTAACAATCAATTAGCCAAAATCTCCAGCAGATGAGGAATTAGCTCATTACTGATATTGTTATGACTTTTAGATGGGCGTTATCTTACATCTGATATAGTTTATGTTGCTCTTTGAAAAAATTTTTACGAAATCTGTACTGGAGGGAAAGGTTGTAAAATAAAGAGCCACATTTCTGGAGATTCCCCCGGTTTTCTACCTGATTTGGATCAGACAGAAAAATAAAAAGTATCTTATAGCAGATGTGACCTCGGAGCAAGGATTGAATGCGAGCTTTTATGCAAGCATTCAAGATGCAGCGACTACTGGCACAGATGCTATAAGATACTTTTTATTTTTCGTCCGTCATTCTAACAAATCAGGATTGTTAAATGTTGGTTAAGCGTGATATACTGAAGCTACATCTTAAAAGGAAGGAGAATTTATATATGGCAGTAGAAAATTATTTTACACAGTCGATAAATATGCCTGTAGGTATTTCCAGCTTTGAAAAAATAAGGAAAAATAATGCATACTATGTAGATAAAACAGGATTGGTGGAAGAATTAATCCTGGCAGAAGCAGATGTTACATTATTTACCCGTCCACGAAGATTTGGTAAAACGCTTACTATGCGTATGTTAGAAAGCTTTTTTAGTGTAGAAAAAAGTAGTGGAGATTTGTTTCGTGGTTTAAAAATTAGTGAAAATGCAGAATTGTGTGATACTTATAGATACTATGTTATGGTATAGCATTTTACAAGAAAAGATGCTTGGTAAAGAAGAAATAAAAATGGAAAGAAAGAAATATAAACCAGAAACAAGAGAGCGAAGATTAGAGCGTTTAAGTAAATTCATCAGTTTAATTTTAAGGCACCGCCCAGAAATTATTGAAATTACTTTAGATGAACATGGATGGGCGAATGTAGATGAATTAATTGCAGGTATTGGGAAAACAGAAGAATTTGATATGGCTCTTTTAAAAGAGATTGTGGCAACAGATGAGAAGCAGCGATATTCTTTTAGTACAGATAGAACTTTAATCAGAGCCAATCAGGGACATTCTATTCCTGTGGATGTAGAATTAGAGAAAAAGGAACCACCAGAAGTTTTATTTCATGGAACGGGAGAAAAATCGGTTTCTTCTATTAAAGAAAAAGGGTTACTTCCAATGGAAAGACTGTATGTACATCTTTCAAAAGATACAGAAACAGCAGTGAAAGTAGGGAAGAGACATGGAAAACCAGTGGTATTTCATGTTGATGCTGGACAAATGTATAAGGATGGATATGAGTTTTATCAATCGGTGAATGGAGTCTGGTTAACGAGGGAAGTTCCTCCCAAATATTTAAATTCTTTTATTTATAAAAAATAGGAAGGAAAAATTATGTGTACGAGCAAAACCGATTTGGAATTATATATCCATATTCCATTTTGCATAAAAAAGTGTAATTATTGTGATTTTCTTTCCTTCCCCTCAAATGAGACGGAACGGGAGATTTATGTACAGTCTTTGATAAATGAAATAGAGCAGACAGGTAAACTTTTAGATAAAGACGCATATGCAGTGCGAAGTATCTTTATAGGCGGAGGTACACCGTCACTTCTTTCCGGAAAGCAGATAGAGAGGATTATGCTGGCGGTGCGGAATGCATTTTTTATAATGGAAGAAGCAGAAATTACAATGGAGGCGAATCCGGGAACGCTTACGAAGGAGAATGTTTTTTCTTATAAAAAAGCAGGAGTGAATCGTCTCAGTATGGGGTTGCAGAGTGCAGATGATGCCTGTCTTCATTTATTAGGAAGAATTCATACCTGGGAAGAATTTTTGAAAAGTTATGAGCTGGCGAGAAAGGCTGGTTTTGAAAATATAAATATTGATTTGATGAGTGGATTGCCAGGACAGACGGTAAATATCTATGAAAGGACTTTGGAAAAAGTAATGGCATTGCAGCCGGAACATATTTCTGCGTACAGTCTTATTTTGGAAGAGGGAACTTTGTTTGGTGAATCAAGAGAGATTCAAAAGAAGATTCCTGATGAGGAAACAGACCGGGCAATGTATCAGCTTACAAAAGAAGTTCTTTTGGAGAATGGATACGAGCGGTATGAGATTTCAAATTATGCGGTAAAGGGAAAAGAATGTATTCATAATCTTGGATATTGGAGTGGAATACCATATCTTGGATTTGGACTTGGTGCTTCTTCTTATTTTGAAGGGACTCGTTTTTCTAATGAGAAGAATTTAGAAAAATATCAGAAAAAGCCGTATGTTCCATTTATGATGCGGGAAGATTATACAATATTAAGTGAAAAAGACGAGATGGAAGAATTTATGTTTCTGGGACTGAGAAAGAGAGCAGGAATTTCAGAAGAAGAGTTTAAAGAACGCTTTAAGGTGAGTCTTACGGAGATATATGGAAAAGTAATTTCTAAATATGAAGAAATGGATTTGTTAGAGTGGACGGATGAAGGGAAAATGCTTCGGCTTACGGATGCAGGGATTGATGTGAGTGATTATATTTTCTGTGATTTTATGCTGTAAACAGATTTTGCGAAAAAAATTTAAAATATACTTGACAAGGATTGCAGATAGTGATAACTTAATGAATGTAGATATTAGCACTCGATATTAATGAGTGCTAATAACTAAGAAGGAAGGGAGTAAGAGATGAAACTGGATGAACGTAAGATGAAAATTTTAAAAGCAATTATTTCTACTTACTTAGAGACCGGTGATCCGGTAGGAAGCAGAACGATTGCCAAAGATTCTGATTTACATTTAAGTTCAGCAACGATTCGTAATGAGATGGCGGATCTTGAAGAACTTGGATATATCCTCCAGCCACATACCTCTGCCGGAAGGATTCCTTCAGATTTAGGATATCGTTATTATGTGAACTGTCTGATGGAGGAGAATGATGAGATTCGGATCAGGGAGACTGAGAGAGAGAAGGAACATCAGGATCTGATTAATAAGATGGATCGCATGGAAGAGGTTCTGAAGAATGTTGCAGATTTACTTGCAGCGAATACGAACTATGCTACATTGATTTCCACACCACAGATTAAGGAATCAAAGCTTAAGTTTATTCAGCTTTCTATGGTGGATACACAGAGGCTTTTGGTAGTTATCGTAGTTGGGAATGATACAGTAAAGAACGTACTTATGAATATGGATGAACCACTTGGCAATGACGAGATTTTAAAGCTCAACATTTTATTGAACTCTTTCCTTCAGGGACTGACACTTAATGATATTAATATCGAGTTAGTTCATACGATGAAGGTGCAGGCAGGGATGCATGCAGATATTTTAGAAGGAGTTTTCAGTGGGATTGTAGAGGCAATTCACGAAGCAGACAACATGGAGATTTATACCAGCGGAGCGACGAATATGCTTAAGTATCCTGAACTTGTCAATCCGGAGCATACGACAGCACTTCTTGATACATTAGTTGAGAAGAAGCAGCTTGTGAAGCTTGTGGATGATACAGTGAATCAGGAAGAAAAACATGGCATACAGGTTTATATCGGTAACGAAACGCAGGTACAGTCTTTAAGGGATTGCAGTATCGTAACTGCCACTTATGAATTGAAGGAAGGCGGAACAGGAACGGTCGGAATTATCGGTCCCAAACGAATGGATTACCGAAAGGTTGTAAATAC
>CAKREJ010000157.1 GCA_934317185.1 uncultured Anaerobutyricum sp.
GCTTATGCTTAGCACGGTAGTGCTATCGAACGAGAACCAAACTTGCCGAGGATGGGAAGCCCCAACCTCTACAGGTGAGGGAGGATGTCACCAATATATATTGCACAAGCTTCAATTTGGTGTTATTATCATTAAATGGTAGACAAGTAAAAAGGATAATTATAGAAGCATAATATATAACAAGGTACAACAGATAAACAATGCCGGGGCATTCTTGAATTATAAGGTAAAAGTATGAAGAAAAATAAGAAAAAAAATAAAGGTTTTACATTAGTAGAGCTTATAATAGTAGTTGCGATCATTGCAATTCTTGTGGGGCTTTTGATGCCATTTTACACCAAATATATAGAAAAAAGTCGTGAAGCGACCGATTTGGCAAATGTTCGTGTGGCGTATGATGAAGTGATGATTGCTTCAGAAATTGAAGAGGAAGAGAATGTAGTAAAGGTAGTTCCACTAAAGCAGAAAAGGGATGGATGGCAGTCAGCAGACAGAGTAAGGATCGCCGGAATTTCTCATTCTAACAGTGATCCAGATACGCCGAACTGGAGAGGAAATCCTGTGGCAGGTGGAGTGTGTGAAGTTTCGTATAACCCGAAGACAGGAATTTTACTTGACTGGAAGGGTGGAAATACAAATAATGAAAAGAAGTATTTTTTCAATATTGATGAAGATTTGTCCTATCCGCTGAATGAGAGTGGAGTATTGCAGACATTGAAGTCTTATTTTGAAATTGATTCAAAATGTAGTAATTCTAGTATGTTGCCTAAGGTGGAGGCTAATATTAAAGAAGATAGCTTGTTGAAAAAAGGAACATGGGCATATTTGGGAGATCCATCCATAGAATCTGAAAGGTATCTGTTTTGGACTTCTGTAGATACAACTAAGGTTGGGGCAAATAAAAATATTCCTGTTATCATTTATACGGCAGATGGTAAATACTATATTTCCGAGTCAACAACAGCGATACGAAATAACAAAGGAGCTACATATGTAACCATTGCAAAGCATCTTACTCCGAAAGAACATAAAGATATGCTGGCAAAGGGACAGAAATATAATAGTTTGCAGGAAGCATACGATGCGTATGAAAAGGAGCTTACAGGAGGCAAGTATCAAGATTATAAGGATACACTGCCGCAATAATACAACATTAGTTGTGTTCAATAAGTTCTCGTGGTATGATGGACAGAATAAATGATACAGGAGATGATAGCGATGGAATTTTGGGATATTTATGATGAGAATAAGCAGCCTACCGGACGTAAGATGAAGAGGAACGATTGGTGTCTGAAGGAGGGAGAGTATCATCTGACAGTTTTGGGAGTGATTGCAAGACCGGATGGAACTTTTCTGATTACAAAGCGTGTTATGACAAAGGCATGGGCACCTGGCTGGTGGGAGGTTTCCGGTGGCGGAGTACAGGCAGGAGAAACTTCTGAGGAAGCAGTAAGAAGAGAAGTGCGGGAAGAAACCGGACTTGATGTGAGTGATGCGGAAGGTGGATATTTATTTACTTATAAGAGAGTGAATCTGGAGGAAGGAGATAACTATTTTGTGGATGTCTATCGTTTTGTGATGGATATTGATGAGAGGGATGTATCCTTTCAGGAAGCAGAGATTGACGGTTATATGTTTGCAACAAAGGAACAGATTGACGGTTTTGCTAAAGAAGGCAAGTTCCTTCACTATGACAGTATTAAGCAGGCGTTTTCTTTATAACAGTGTATCGTAAGTATATTTTCTGTAAAGCAGATGTATTATTTTTGTAATATAGGGGAAAGTGCTTGATTTTACAAGTATATTATAGTAGAATGGCAACGGTTTGAGTTGAAATGATCAGGAAAAGAGGTGAAATTCATGGACAGTTGTGATAGTACGGGGCAGAGTATAATTTGCGGTGGTATGTTTTATAAAGAAGAGTTTAAAAATTCAGATGCGGCTGAACATGGATTTCGTTGAGAAACATCTGATTTTTTATGCTTTTTATTATATTAGATGTGCAGTAGAAGTATGTCATGCATTGCATGACGAATATCTTGCAGCAAGAATGCGAGGTATTCTTGTAAGTATATAACTACTGCTTTTGAATAGTTACCATTATACATTGATGACTTTTCCACCGCATGGATTCCTATACTTCACAGTTAGTAATTGCTTTAAATACTGCTGAAAAGTTTTGGATACTTGATGCGGTGGACTTTTTATGCCCTTTTAAGGGTAGAAGGGAGATGTGTGATGGAAAAAATGTTAAAGAAACCGGATTATGCAAAAGAGATTCTGGAGATTATGCATGGTTCTTTTTCAAAAGAGAATATGCTGGAAAGAATTTCAGATTATCATGAAAATGATATAGCAGAAGCGTTTGAATTACTGTCGGAAGCAGAGAGAAAAAGATGGTACCAGATGTTTGGTCCGGAACAGATTGCAGAGATTTTTTCTTATATTGATGATCCGGATTCCTATTTGAAAGAATTACCGTTAGATGAGGCTGCAAAGGTACTTTCTTATATGGATTCGGATGATGCGGCTGATATTTTAGATGAAATGGATCATTCCACACAGGAAAAACTGGTGGGATTACTTGATGAAGAGTCTGGACATGATATCAAAATGATTCTTTCCTATGAGGATGATGAAATGGGTAGCAGAATGACTACAAATTTCATTGTGATTCATAATAATCTGACGATTCGTCAGGCAATGCGTGAGCTGGTACAGCAGGCAGGAGAAAATGATAATATTTCAACAGTATATGTTCTTGATGAGAATGACAAGTTTTACGGTGCGATCGACTTAAAGGACTTGATCATAGCAAGACAGCAGGACAACTTGGAAGATATTATCAGTACTTCTTATCCTTATGTAAACGATCATGAAAAAGTGGATGAATGTATTGAAAGAATCAAAGATTATGCTGAGGACTCTATTCCGGTTCTTACGCAGGAACATTTACTTATCGGTGTCATTACAGCGGTTGATATTGTAGAAGCTGTCGATGAAGAGATGGGAGATGACTATGCAAAGTTAGCTGGTCTGACTGCGGAAGAAGATTTGAAAGAAACCACCGCACAGAGTATGAAAAAAAGACTGCCGTGGTTAATTATTCTTTTATTTCTGGGAATGGGTGTATCATCCGTTGTTGGTGTATTTGAGACAGTTGTTGCAGTACTTCCGGTTGTTATGTGTTTTCAATCTCTGATTCTTGACATGGCGGGAAATGTCGGAACACAGTCACTTGCTGTTACAATCCGTGTATTAATGGATGAAACATTAAGTACAAAGCAAAAAATCGGTCTTGTAGTAAAAGAGATGAGAGTTGGATTTTGTAATGGTCTTTTTCTTGGAATTTTGGCCTTTGTATTTATCGGATGTTATATCTGGCTGCTAAAGAGTAATCCATTTGCACACGCTTTTGTAATTTCCGGCTGCGTTGGATTTTCTTTAATGACCGCAATGGTTATTTCAAGCATGGTCGGAACACTTATACCGATGTTTTTCCACAAAATTAAAATAGATCCGGCAGTTGCATCCGGTCCATTGATTACAACAATTAATGACCTGGTTGCAGTAATCACTTATTACGGACTGGCATGGCTGCTATTAATTCACGTCCTACATATGGTTTAATAACTATTTA
>CAKREJ010000158.1 GCA_934317185.1 uncultured Anaerobutyricum sp.
GAAACTTTTTCTTTCTACATTTGACTATATCTAAATTTAGAAAGATTTTTGAAAAAGGGATTTTGTCGCAGATGCGACTGTTTATTTTGTAACTTGGAATCAGATAATTTCAGATAATTAAGGTTCCTTCTAAGTCAATGCTTTGTTTTGTTCCGTAGTGTTCTACTTTATTTTTGTAAGCATTGCCTAGATAATAGAATCTTAGACTATCTTTATCCAGGTCAATTATTTCGAGTAGCTTTGCTTGTACCTCCTTTGCTTTTGCATTATCCATAATGCATTCAAAAACAGAATTTTGAACTCTCTGTCCGTAATTCTGACATTCTTTTGCTACTTTTCTTAAACGTTTTTTTCCTGAAGCTGTCTCTGTATTTACATCATATGTTATTAATACAAGCATTTCTCACCTCTTATTTCCACAGAAAAACAGGATATTCATCCAAATCCCCGCGAATAAGTCTGGCTAACAATAACGCCTGAACATGAGGTATGAGACCCCATTCTATTTTATCGCCAAGGAATGGATGTTTGATCTTATCTCGTTTTCTGCCCTGCCATGCACTAATGATTGCTTTTCGTCCTGTATCGTTCATCAAGACCGCTCCATTTTCCTTTTTTACAAAATGCTCCGGTTTAATCGTCTTTTTATTAATTAATGTTAACACAAAACGGTCTGCATATACAGCTCTTAATTCTTCCATTAAATCTAATGCTAAAGAGGTTCTTCCCGGTCGGTCTGTATGAAGAAAACCGACATAAGCATCTAAACCGACTGCAGTTAAAGCTGCGGCACATTCATTTGCCAATAATGTGTATGCAAATGATAACATGGCATTGACATTATCTAATGGCGGACGTCGATTTCTGTTTTCAAAGAAAAATTCTTCTTTATTTTGTAGAATCAACTGGTCAAATACGGAAAAATACTGACTTGCTGCATTACCCTCGATACCTCGAATGCTATCCATTGAATCACACTCTAGCAGTTGCCGGATGTGCTCGTCCAGATTAGCGGTTACTTTTTTTATGGCATCTACATCAACTTGCAGGGCATGGTCTCTTGTTGCTCTTTCTAAGACCCATTTGCTGTTATATATTTTACCAATAATCATATTTCTGGCGATAGGAATACTATCTTCCAGCGAATCAGAAATTCTGTACTGCTCTTTTCTTAAAATAACATTGCCCCTGTTTTCCCCGCTTACAGATGCCAGAAATTGTCCGTTTGGATTCATAAAGCTTAGGGAAATTCCCCTTTTTGCACAGGCTCCCATCAATGCAGGACTTGCTCCAGTGTAGCCAAAAGTCACAATTCCTTCCAGGTTATGTAGCGGAAGCCGGGTAAGTACTTTCTTTTCCTCCAGAACCAACACATTTTCTCCATCTAATGCAAGATAACGTTCTGGAGTTGTTACATATAGTGTATTTAATAATTTTCTCATAACTCCCCATCTTTTATCGTTTTTAAAATGTAATTGTGTACTGACTTTTTCTTTGAAAGCTGTGGCAGACATATATTTTTCAGTGAACAGGCATTACAGGACTTTGTTCTTTTAATATTTGGTGTATATTGCCTGTCAAAATACTGATGCATCTGCGAGCATATATTCTCCACCTCCTGGCGAAGATCATCTGTTATTTCCACGTGCTCTCTTCGCTTTGTTGTCCCGTAATATAAGTCACCTTCCTCTATTTTGGTGCACATCATTTCTTCAAGGCATATTGCCTGTGCCACAAGCTGTAAACGGTCAGCATTATTTTCTTTTGGTTCTCCTTTTTTATATTCTACCGGATGTATTTTATAGAGTCCTTCTCTTCCATATAAATTTACGCCTTCTTCCCCTTTTTTGCATTTTTTAAATTCTACCACATCACAGATTCCGCTAATCCCAAGATATTTAGAATATACTTTCATCTGACGGGAAACAACCAGATTTTTTCTCGTTTCTATCTGTGGGCCATCATGTGCCCGCTTGTGCATAATGTTTCCCTCTACTGTCCGCACATTCTCCTCCCATTGATTTTCTATATGAATTAACGCCCACTGTCTTGGACAAAATGCAAAATGCTGAATTCCGGAAAGCATCAGATAATCTTCTTCATTATAAACCTTCATATTCTTCCACCGCCAGTCCAGGTAACTCGTGGCAGATAATCTCATAATCTTCTATCTTTCTTGGATTACGAACTCCTTCTTTCTTCTTAATTTCAATACTGTTATGCACTTTGTGAGAAGAATACTGTCCAATCTTGCAGTTGTGCTTCCACCAGTATAACTTATGCATTACCATACTTCCGTCTGGTCTTGCAGAGGAACTGTCATTTACAAACAGCGTACGAATGGCTTCTTTAATTTTTTCTGCATCTTCTTCGGTGAAACCTGTCTTTTCAGAAAGCTGTACATTAATGCTTCCCTTTAATACGTAAATACCAAAGTCTACTCGATGTTTCATACCCATTGTATCAGAAGATTTTCCTTCTTTATCTTCACTGTTCACACTTTTTGTAATCTGCATACTTGTGATATCAATTGGGTCTACACTAAAAGCCGGTTGAACAGATACCGGGCCACGGATACCTAAAGATAAGTCAGAACCTTTAAATGCAAAAACCTGTCCAAAACTTCTGACATCCATCCACTCTTTACAGGCAATTTCATACCCTCTTTGTGCATCTGCTTTCTTTCCTTTTTTAAGTTCTGCTCCAAAAGCTTTATTCGCTTCTGCCCTTGCTTTTAAACTCTTGTATCCATCCGTATTTTTATCATCAGACTGAACAAAAATATTTTCTCCTGCATCTAAAAGACGGTTTCTTATCTTTCTTTTAATACAGACATCGGACATTTCTCCATATCCTTCATAGGTAACTCGCGGCATGTTCCCGTTTAAAGGATCCCCATTACAATTAGCATTCTCTACTACGATAATTCCTTCAAAATCAATCTTGTTCTGTAATACACCCATTTACTTTTCCTCCTCTTCTAACTTTTTCATTTTTTTCTCATCATTCTCTTTTTTGATTTGCTTTGCTTTCTCAATAATTTCATATCTCTGGCTGTCAAATCCCAAACAAAATGTACCATCTAAATTTCGTTTTTGCTGGAATTCTTCTTCAGAAATAGTTGCTGAAATTTCTCCAAGTAATGTCTGGAGATTTCGGGCTCTCCCCCTTAATTTCATTTCATATGGTTTTAAATTTCTCTGAATAATTACCCATGTATCACATGGATTTTCACAAAACTTTGCATAGTAACGCATTGCCGTTGTGGTTCTGTCTATCTTCTCCTCACGCAACACCCATGCCTCAATCGCATCTGCGATAGCTAACATTCTTCCGCACTTTGCGTCTAAACTCTCTGGTGATTTCATAACCAAACACTCCTCTCCCTTTTCTATCAAATGCTTTCTTGTCAACGCACAGGCTACTGATAATACCTGCCTCCATAAAGTTTTACTTTTATAATTTTGCGGATGCTGTGCCCGATGCACAACCTCTCTCATAATATCTAGCGGCACTCTTTTCCCATCAACAATGCATGGCAGAATCCTTTCTACCGCATTTGCAATCACTTTATCTGTTCCTTTTATAGAATTTCCCTGCTCTCTTCCATAAGTACATAATGCGATTTCATATGGAGA
>CAKREJ010000159.1 GCA_934317185.1 uncultured Anaerobutyricum sp.
TTTCAAAATTATGACAGGGGGAAAATAAAACAGGAAGAAATCGTTCAAATCCTGTTAAGCCTTATGAACAATACAAAAGAGGCAGAAGAAGTGAGTCTGCATGCGGCTGCAGTTAAAAATCAGTTGATTTTGTCATTGACAGTAATAATGAAGTATGAAAAGACAGCTTCTAAAACAATGAACGGCATAAACAAATATCTTAGAAAATACGACGGAACCCTATATGTAACAGAAACACCAATCGAACAATCAGATTTCATACAGGGGCAGGCTGTGGCACAGAAAATAATTATCGGACTACGGAGGAACTAAGAAATGTCAATCACAATGATTCTCAATATCCTTACAGAAAACAAAACCATGTTAGTAGAAGCAGCATTGGGTAATATATTAATCTGCATTGTCGTATATACTTTATTTGGCAAAAGAAAATATGCCTGGTTCTTTCCGGCAGCCTGCGGTGTCCGATACATTTTCTATAATATTGGCATGCTTTCTATCTGGAATGCCATGTACGGAACACAAAACTGGTACAAAATAACCATGTCTACCTGTGCAAGCCTCACTGCTGCCGGACTCGTCATCTTTACCGCAGTTATTTGGAAAGAACCGTTGGCAAAAGTCCTGACAGGTGTCTTTGCCACAGAATGCATCAATGATGGTATTCTCTATCAGGGGATGCGAATGAAACTTCCCATATTACAGGAATGTATGATAGTGATCTTGGTATTTATCATTATTTACGCGATTGTACGTCCAATAATAAAAAAATACCGCAACTATACGATAAAACACGAAGTAATCTGTCTGACTATCATATTCACTTATTTCATCGGAGGATGGATGAGTAACTTCCTGTATAACACATCAGCAAGCATCCGCCAGAAACCGATGTACCTGCTGGCAACAAGCTTTTGTGTTGGCGGTGGAAGTGCACTTGTCCTCGCTTTTGCAATACATACCAGAAATGTTATCCACAAGAAAAAAGAATTGGAACAAAATAAAAAGCAGATGGAAAACTACTATAGTGAAATACAAAATCAGATAAAAGAATTAAAAGATTTTGATGTTAATGTAAAAAGTGTCTTAAATGAGATTACAGATTTCAACCAAAAAGTTTCGCAAAAAGAAAGCAAGAAATATATACGGCAGTATATTGAAGAGTTAAGATTACGTTATCAGAATATGAACCAATTATTTTTCTGTGAGGATTATCTGGTCGATGGAATACTTACTGACTTTGCTGCCTTTTGTAAACAGCAGCAAATAAAAGCCGATATCCTCTTTCAAAATTATCACAGAGGAAATATCAAAAGCGAGGATAGCATCGCCATCCTCCTAAAACTCATTGAATACGCCAAACAAACCAAAAAAGTAAAGCTGCACGCCGCCGCTGTTAAAAATCAGCTCGTCTATTCTGTAGAACTTCAGGACACAAACCTGAAAATCTCTCCAAGAGCCTTTAAAAAGTATATCAAAAAGTATGACGGAGGGATTAATATTGAAAGTAAGGATGGAAAGACGAGGATTATATTGGGGTTGAGGAGGTAGCTAAGAAGAAGGAAAACCGTTAATGCGGGAATAGATGTATCATATGATAAAAATAGAATATTGTTTGTATAATTATAATGTACAAGAGACTGTTTATTCAGGACAGTCTTTTTTTATTTTATGAAAGCTTTTTATTTCCAAAAGCATCTCCTTTATCATGAAATAGGCATAATCCATCAGAAAATCAATAAAAATAGGAAAAAATGTGATAATATAGCCGAAATGCCATCTGATTTCTTAAAGAGCAACTTAGGGATGAAGTTGATTTTTTGTAAAAAAGTGAAGGTGTGAGAAATAAGGAGACAATGAATTAATTTGGAGGTGTATTGATGATGCGTCAGACAGGTTTGGCAAAGACAATTGATGCGACAGAAAGTCGAGCAAAATATGATGAATGTGCGAAAAAGTTGCTGAGCTATAAGGCAGTCATAGCGTGGATTTTAAAATCTTGTACAAAAGAATTTTCACAATACGAAGTGAAGTATATTTGTGATAACTGCTTAAAAGAAGAAGCAGAGGTATTAACACATGCAGTACATCAGGATGAATTAGACAAGGATGCAAGGCTAGATGGAGATGAAAGAGTGGAGGGCATGAATACGGAATCTAACTCAATTCAGGAACATACGGTATATTATGACATTCGTCTCCCGGCCTTTTTACCAGATAAAAGAGAGCTGATTCGTTTTATTATTAATCTTGAAATACAGTTAGATGATACCCCAGGCTATCCAATCGTAAAACGTGGCTTTTATTACTGTGGAAGAATGATTTCAGAGCAATATGGTACAGTATTTATAAATGAACATTATGAGAAGATAGAAAAAGTATACAGTATATGGATTTGTCCAGACCCAGCAAAGAAGCGAAAAAATGGAATCTTTAAATATCATACAGTAGAAGATATAATTTACGGAGAAACCTATACAAAAGAAGAAACTTATGATTTAATGGAAGTAGTAATTATGAATCTAGGTGATGCAGATAAGGACAGTGATTTAGAGATACTAGACTTACTGAATGTATTGTTTTCTATGGAAATAACACCAGAAGCGAAAAAACAGAGATTACATGACGAGTTTGAGATAGCAATGACAGTAGAATTTGAAAGTGAGGTGCAGGAGATGTGTAATTTAAGTGAGGCACTTGTAGAGTTGGGAGCGGAAAGAGAAAAGATAGCATTGGCAAAACTGATGATCGAGGAAAATGAACCCGTTGAAAAAATTGAAAGATATACAGGATATGCATTAGAAAAGCTGAAAGAGATAGCGAAAGGGATAGGAAAACCGTTAATGCCGGATACATCTATCATGTGATAAAAATAGAATGGGAGATAAATGTTATAGATATATTGGATCAGATAAAAAAGTGTAGACATACCGTTCGGGAAAAAAAGAAATTCTATGCCGAAAATGGCACAGAAGCTGTATTTTAAGGGAACATATAATTTACATTTTGTTTATGATTCAAGTGACATGCGGTATGTGAAGAGAAAGGGAGTTGTTTATTTAAAAACAGCTCCTTTTTATTATATCAACAGAATTTCAGCAAAATTACGGAGTAAATGAGACTAAAAGAGAGAAAACCTCCGTACACCTACCAAAAGTGTCGAAAAAACGACCACTTGGACAGAGATTATTGTATTAAAAAATACAACGGATATAATAAAAATAAAATCTAAAAGGAGCGAAGAAAAAGAAGGGAGGGGAAAGGCATTACAGCATAAAATCCGGCGAGAAAGGGGAACGGAAACAATATGGAAGAGGAACAGAAATTATATTGGGGAATGCATTTTTGTAATTCCAAAATGTTTAAAACCGTTGCAAAAGTAGAGATGTATATTCAGGAACAAAAAGCAGGAGGGGGAACTTTACTGCCGCATATAGAAGAACATACACAATATTATATGACAGAACAGGGACAGATTTTTAAATTGGATAAAATAAAATTTGATTCTTATGAACTGGATCTCCAAAGAATGGTGTGGTTTCAAAATCAGGACTTTGCAAAATTGTATTTTGACGGGAATATGAGGTATACAGAGCTGGATTTATTTGAGGATTATTATGATTTTAGAAAGGAGTGT
>CAKREJ010000160.1 GCA_934317185.1 uncultured Anaerobutyricum sp.
GCTGCAAAGAAAGCCCAGCAGGCTGCTCTTAAAAAGAAGTATACTCCGGCTAAAACATCTTTAAAATCCGTAAAGAAACTGAAAAAGAATCAGGCGAAGCTTACATGGGAGAAAGTGAAAAATGCAACGGGTTATGATGTGTACCAGTCTGTGAAGAGGAATGGTGGTTATAAGAAGGTTAAAAGAATTACTAAAAATAAGTCCGTGACCTATAAGGTCGGTAAGTTAAAGAAAAAGAAGGTTTATTATTTTAAAATCCGTACATATCGTAAAGCAGGTGGTGTCACTTACTATGGCACTTATTCAAATGTAAAGAAAATTAAAATAAAGTAAGCTAATCCTATTTTTAAATTGATAAAAAATTGGCTCCAAAATAACATAAATACATCCGTCTGGTTGGCATATTTTTTTCTGAATTTATGTTATAATACGTTCATGGCTTGCTTCTCAGGCTCATTTTAGGGATGTCTCCTTATTTTCATTCTGAATTGCCAGCCATTTGATTTTAGAATGAAAATATCTGAGCCTGAAAATGTAAAGTTTTTTGTAAGTGTTTATAAAACGATCGTGGCTCATGCTAAAAAGGCATGAGCTTTCTTTTTCTATGCAGCATTCATTTATTCTCGGATATTTTATAAAATGAGCGAAGGAGAGGGTGGAATGAAAGGCTTGTATCAAAGATTAAAAAAGAAAGGAATATCGCTTGTGCTAATTGTTCTTATTGCCGCATTTATAGTTCCGTACTATGCATATGCGGCAGATAGTGGAGCAGAGTCTGACACAGTAACTTCTGTGGAAGACAGCACAGGCGATTTTTCTGCTTTGGGAACGGATAGTTCCCGGAAGGAAGATTCTTCCGATGCAAATAAGGAGACGGATGCTTCAGAGGAAGAAGATTTACAGGAAAATACAGAGGAAGAGGAGACGGATCCACAGGAAAATACAGAAGAAGAGCAAAAGCTGACGAAGAAGGAGATAACAGCCACTCGAAAGATGCTTCAGCTTGAAAGAAGTTTTGACTTTTATGCATTTGGTGCAGAGCCGGAAGAATTGCCACAGACAGCTTCCGATGAGCCAGAAGAAGAAATGCCGGATGCAGAGGTATTAAGTCCTGATGTAGATACAGTAATTTCTAAAGTCCGGGAATATATTTTAAGTAAGGATACGAAGCCGGATTATAGTAGTATCTGGAATGTGATCGGCTTAAAGAGAAGTGGACTTTATGTGCCGCAATCGTATATAGATCTTTTTTACAGTAATGTGATCGCATATTGTGAGAGCAAGAACTGGCAGATTACGAGAGCAAAGTATTCGGATTATTCTAAGCTTATTATTGCATTGACGGCAATCGGTGTAGATGCAAGAGATGTGATGGGACATAATTTATTAGAGTATCTGTCTGATTATGAGAATGTAAGCAGACAGGGGAATAATGGTCCGATCTGGGCGTTGATCGCATTAAAGAGCAATCCGGCATATACGATTCCGACAAATTCTTCGGCAGCGGAGCAAAACTCTGAGGAGTTACTCGTTAAGAAGATTGCAGGGATGCAGTGTCAGGATGGCGGCTGGACGGTGACTGGCGAAAAAGGGGATTCTGATATGACAGGAATGGCAATGCAGTCATTGGCCTCCTATTATAATAAAGCAGGGTATGAGGATGTAACGCAGGCACTGGATAAGGGACTTGCGTGGATTGAAGAGAATCAGCTTGCCAGTGGCGGTTTTGGCACAATGAATACAGAAACTTCGGAAAGTGTGGCACAGATTATCACAGCTCTTTGTGGAATGGGGATAGATTGCAGTAAAGATGCCCGTTTTATTAAGAATGGGAAATGGCCGATGACAGGACTGTTCCAGTATTATATGCCGGAAGGCGGATTTATGCATGTATCTGCGGATGCTGGGAATAATGGTGGCGGTGCAGGTGGTGTCATTGATGGTCTGGCTACGGAACAGGGTTTGTATGCGACCGTTGCATATCGCAGACTTTTAGATGGGGATACTTTTCTTTATGATATGAGTGATGTAGCTATTTCGGCAGGAACGAAGCCGGTAGTAAGTCCGACAATTAATACGGGAGGTAATGGCGGCGGAAGTTCTCCGCAAACGACAACAACAGCAAAAAAGACAGAAACAAAGCCGGCTGCCACCAAAGTAAAGGTAATAAAGGTTGGATTGAATTATAGTACGATTTATCTTACAAAGGGAAAGAGCAAGACGTTAAAGGCAACGGTTTCTCCGTCAAATGCAGCGAATAAGTCTGTGAAATGGTCTTCTTCTAATAAAAAGATTGCGACAGTAAGTACGAGGGGAAAGGTAACCGGAAAGAAAGCCGGAAGTACAACGATTACAGTAAAAGCGAAGGATGGAAGTGGAAAGAAAGCAACCTGTAAGGTCGTGGTGACTGCACCGGCAACAACAGCAAAGAAAAATCCTACAACAGCAACGACAAGAAGTCAGACGAAGCGGGTTACAGCACCGGTCACTTCCGGAAACAGCACCGTAAGTTCGTCTGTTCCGGCTGCATCAGGGACTACAAAGAAGCTTCCTTCCGGAAACAGCGGAAATTCTGCGAAGGCAGCAACGGGAACAACAGCAAAGAAAAAGAAGACTGCGGCAGAAGCAACGACGGGTGGCTGGAGTTTTAGCGGAGATAATTATGTGCCGGATACGAATTCGGCAGAAAGCGAAGATGAGGTGGCACAAGAGGATACGGAGACATCGGATACAGGCTCGAAAAAAGATGGTATCAACTGGATGGTAATATTTTATATAATCGGGGGAATTGCAGGACTTGCTGGAGTAGAGGTACTTGCCTTTGTATTGTATAAAAAGCGTCATGCTATTGCAGGAGTGCTAAAGAAGTTTGGCAGAGGTGGAGATACAGAGTAGCGTTGGTGAAAAAGCATCGTATAGAATATAAGAATGCTGAGTTATTTCACATCGGATATAAAAAAGCTTTCGTATAAAAATTTATAATAATAGAAAGGGAAAAGGGTACTATTATGAAGAAGGAAAAAGGTATGGTATATGTCGTTTTGGCATTGCTTATGAGTATGTTGCTGGTTATTTCAACGGGGTGTGGAAAATCTGGAAATGAAGGGAGTTCTTCAGATAAGAAGTCCGGTAAGACAGAAACACTTTTGGATGTAAATGAGATTCCGGAAGACGGAATTATTACAAAAGCACAGTTTAAGACTGTTGCCGGAGAGAAGAAGAAGGTACAGTTTAGAGGAACAACAGATGATGGGATTACTTATATATGGACTTATGATTGTTCAAAAATTCAGAATCCGGCGGATCAGAATTTAAAGATTGATTTTTCAGGGGAAGGTCTGGATGATCTTAAGAAGCAGGCAAACAATGCAAATGATGCGTTAAAGCTGACAATGCACGGGAAAGGGCTGATCTGTGTTCCTGATCTGGAAGTACAGCTTCCGGAAGCATGGCAGTCGAATTCTGCGTATCTTGTAAAAGAACAGGCAGGCAAGCTTGCGAGAATGAGTGATGTTGTGGTAACAGCACAGGCAAAGAAACAGGATACAAAGACAGAAGAGAAAGATTCTTCGGACAAAGCCGCAGAAAGTACAACACAGGCAAAGAAA
>CAKREJ010000161.1 GCA_934317185.1 uncultured Anaerobutyricum sp.
GAACCATTTGTGGAAGAAGTAGAAGGCTTCGCACAGGGAAAAACCATCGCACTTTTCGGTTCCTATGGCTGGGGAGACGGTCAGTGGATGAGAGACTGGGAAGAAAGAATGACAGCAGCAGGTGCAACTGTATTAAATGGTGAAGGCCTTATCTGCCAGGAAACTCCAGATGATGATGCAATCAAACAGTGCGAAGAACTGGGTGAACAGTTAGCTCAGAACGCATAAGAAAGCGTATCATTCAAAGAAATACTCGTAGTAACTCATAGTAAAAAATAGTAACAAACAATTATAGTAATCGCATAGTAACGCATATAAAATACTCATAATAACGCAGTAAAGTAATTTATATTAAAAAGTAACGTATATCAATAAGTAATTACACATTTAAAAATACCTCTAATTTAATGAAATACCCTTTCTAAAATTTATTTTAGTCGAAAAGACGAATAAGACAAAAGAGCCGGAAATTTAATGGAATTTCCGGCTCTTTTGATAATGTCACTGTGCTTCGAAAGCATTCTGCCGAGACGATATGAAATGCTACAGGGCTTTCTTATAAATGATGTAAGCTATGATAGCGGTGATTAATTCGGTAATCCAGAAGGAATGCCATACTCCGGCTTCACCAAAGAATTGGCTTAATACAAAGGCCAATGGTACAATGATGATGAGGTATCGGAGTAAAGAAACAGCGAGGGATTCATTTCCTTTTCCAAGCCCTTCTAATGCACCGCTTGATACAACAGAGACAGAAGAGACAATGAAGCCGCAGGAAATAATTCGGAGTGCAGAGGAACCAGCGGTGATTGTGGCAGTCTGTGTAGTGAACATTTTCATAAAGATTTCAGGTGTGAACATAAAAAGTGCAGTTCCTACAGCCATGATTCCAAAGGAAATAATAAGTGCCAGCATATAAATTTTATTTACTCGTTTATATTCTTTTGCCCCATAATTATATCCGATTAACGGACGCATACCCTGAATCATTCCATTTACAGATAAGTAGAGGAATGTCTGCAGTTTATAGTAAATTCCTAAAATGATAACTCCTGTTTCTGAGATAGATGCAAGGATAGCATTTAAAGCGGAGATAAGTAAAGACGGAAGTGCCATATTTAATGCTGCAGGAATTCCTACTCCATAGAGGCGGGTACAGATTGCTTTTTCTGGGCGAATCAGGTTTTTATGTATTTTTACAGGTGGCTTTTTAAAAAAATAAAATAAAATATAAATCAATAAAGTGGAGCATTGACCGATTCCGGTTGCGATAGCAGCTCCTTCAATTCCAAGCTGTGGAAATGGACCAAGACCGAAGATGAGAATCGGGTCAAGGATAATATTTAGAATACATCCGCAGAGCATACTCAACATACTGACAACCATCATTCCCATTGCCTGAAAGTATTTTTCAAAAGTGATTTCCAGGTTGATGATGATGGCAAAAAGAAGAACAATATTAGAATAACGTAATCCTAATGATAAAATATTTTTATTATGAGTAAATAATTTTAAAAATGGTGGCATGATAAGGATGCCGGTAATACTTAAAAGAATTCCGTGGATGATGGCGAGAAAGAACCCCTGGGATGCTGCTTTCTTTGCCTGAAGCTGATCTCCGGCACCAAGACAAAAGGCAATCATCACGTTGATTCCGATACCAAAACCTACAGCAACAGAGTTGATAAAATTTTGTACAGGAAAAACAAGAGAAAGTGCGGTCATGGCATTTTCGCTGATTTGGGCAACGAAAATACTGTCAATAATGTTATAAAGTGAATTTACCAGCATGGATAAAATCATTGGTGCTGCCATAGAAAGCAGAAGTGGCAGAATCGGTTTTTCTTTCATATAAGTCTGTTCCATATAAAGTATCCTTTCTGTTTTTTATTTTCTGTTATGCTATTCTTTAATAAATTGCTATCAATGATGGAGATGTTGTTATACTATTACCATAACAAAAAAGGCTATAGGATCTGTACTGTTTAAATCAGAAACAGAAAAACCTATAGCCTTCTTATAATAATTCCGTAAAATATTCCCCTTATCTGTAGCATTATTTTATAGAATAATATAGACAATATATTTTTGATTACATCATTATAAAGGTTTTATAGTGAAAATGTCAAGCCTGTCTTTAAAATTTGCATGAACATGAATTAGAAGTAGTATCGTAGGTAAAAACATTAAATTTATGTTACAAATAGCGGGATGTAATTAACACAGAAAAGGGTTTATGTTATAATAAAAACAATATTAATATTTAACGAGCATGGATTGCAAAAAGGAGGAATTTATGAAAAAAATTTATGCAATATTGCTGACGGTCATTATGCTTTTTTGTGTATTGGCACCGGTACAGAATGTGGAGGCAGCAGGGAAGAGTCTGAAGGCTTCTGAGAAGGCTTTTTTCAAAGAGATGAAAAGGTTCGATTATAAAGGCATGAATAGTTATGTAAAAAGTTGGGGAGATAATGGACAGATCGTGCCGGCATTTTATATGGTTCCAAATGGAAGAAAGTATTTTTCAAAATGTGCGAAGAAGATGAGCTATCGCATTATTTCTACAAAGAGAAAAGGAAATAAAGCGGATGTAAAAGTGAAGTTTCGTTATGTGAGCTGTGAGGATTTTACATTTAATTTCTGTATGAATGCTTTTTATTATATGGCAGATGGGAAGTTTGATGGATTATCTGCTATGTCTGATAAAAAGCTTATTAAATTAGTGGATCAGATTATCAGAGATTCACAGAAAGGTACGAAGCTTAACCGTTTTAAGACAAAGACGATTACGATTCGTTTTGTAAAAACGAAAAAATGCTGGAAGGTAGAGAAGGTTTCGAATAAATTAGCAGATATTATGATGGCTAATTTTGCATCCAATCTTGAAAGTCTGGCGACACTTTCTATTCAGGAAGTGTGTGGGGAGAAAAAAGTTGATACAGCACCGGTATGTGGAACGGTAGAACGAAGAGTACTGCTTAAGATAATGAAGGATATTTACTCATATAATTAGGAACATATGCCAACTGATAAGCTCCTGTTTCAGGCTGTTCTACAGCTTGCGGAAGCAAAAACAGATTTTGCTTGCTATTTTATAATTCCTAGTATATTATTAGGAATTAGGAGGTAGAGAGGTATGATGGTTTCATCCAAAGGACGCTATGCACTTCGGGTAATGATATATTTAGCTCAGAATGACAGAGAAGAATTAATACCGTTAAAAGAAATTGCGGAGAGTCAGAATATATCTATGAAGTATTTAGAGATGATAGTAAGCCTTCTTCATAAAGGAGGAATGCTTATAAGTGGCCGTGGCAAAAAAGGAGGATATCGTCTGGCGAGAAAGTCTTCAGAATATACCATAGGTTCTATTTTAAAGCTGACAGAGAAAACATTAGCACCAGTGAATTGCCTGGAAGGTGGTAAGGTAAACTGCGAGAAAGCAGGATATTGTATTACACTTCCGATGTGGCAGAAGCTGGATGGTATTATTGATGATTATTTAGAGACGGTGACACTGGAAGATTTACTGAAGGGTCGGGTATAATCCGATTCTTCAGTATTTTTTA
>CAKREJ010000162.1 GCA_934317185.1 uncultured Anaerobutyricum sp.
CGACTACTGGCACATTTACCCTCTTTCTTTTTTTATTTTTCGTCCGTTTTTTAGTAAATTAAATAGTAATTTTATCTTGTAGTTTGCGTGGGGAGATTATATAATGTTGCTACGATATTATATAAGGAGTTTTTTTATGAAATCAATAATTATTACAGGGGCTACCCGGGGAATTGGTCTTGCTCTTGCCCGTTTTTATGCAAAGAAAGGATGGGGCGTTACATTAAATGGCGGTCATGATAAAGATGCTTTAGCTGCGGTAGCAAATGAGCTTTCTAAACAAACAAGAGTCGTTTCCTGTTTTGGCTCTGTTGCTGAAGAAAAAACAGCCGAAGCCATTACTCAAAAGGCTTTAGATGCTTTTGGGCATATTGATCTTTTAATTAATAATGCCGGAATTTCTCACATCGGTCTTTTATCTGATATGACTTCCGAGGAATGGCATCATCTTATGGGAACAAATCTGGATTCTGTATTTTATATGTCAAAAGCTGTAATTCCACATATGGTTCACCGTCACAGTGGAAAAATATTGAATGTTTCTTCTGTTTGGGGAGAAGTGGGTGCATCCTGTGAAGCTGCCTATTCTGCCTCAAAAGGTGCTGTTAATTCGCTTACAAAAGCTCTTGCAAAAGAGCTGGCTCCTTCTCATATTTCGGTTAACGGAATAAGCTTTGGAGTTATTGATACCGATATGAATCGCTGCTTTGATGAAGAGGAGCGAGCCGCTCTTGCGGAAGAAATTCCTTATGGGCGTTTTGCAACTCCGGAAGAAGCGGCTGCTTTTTGTTATCAGATTACAGAATCTCCAAACTATCTGACAGGACAGATTATACGCTTTGATGGCGGCTGGATTTAAATTAATGTTCCTTTTAACCACTCTGTTTCTTCTTCTGTCAGATATGGAGAGATCGTTTCAAATACTTTCTTATGATATTGTTTAAGCCATGCTCTTTCTTTGGTGCTTAATTCCTCCAGAATAATCGCAGAAAGATCAAATGGTACAAAGGTAAGTGGCTCAAAGCACAGAAAACTTCCATATTCGTTTTCTACATCTTTTTGACATACAATCATGTTCTCCAGGCGGATACCGAACTTTCCTTCTAAATAAATTCCAGGTTCATCTGAAGTTATCATCCCTTCTTCTAAAATGCAGTCATTTGTTCCATTGACCGACGGACGATAACGGAAACTGTTCGGTCCCTCATGAACACTTAAGAGATAACCAACCCCATGTCCGGTTCCATGATTGTAATCCAATCCTTTTTCCCACAGTGGCATCCTTGCAAGAATATCGAGGCTCTGTCCGCTGCATCCCTGTAAAAAACGTGCCATTTCTAGCTGAATATGTCCTTTTAAGACAGTTGTATACATTTCTTTTTCTTCCTGAGTTAATGTTCCCACAGCGATTGTTCTTGTAATATCGGTCGTTCCTTCCAGATAATGTCCACCGGTATCTGCCAAAATGAAGCTTTCTGGTTTTATCTCTACATCTGATTCCTTTGTTGCACTGTAATGTACGATGGCTCCATGTTCTTTGTATGCAATAATCGGTGAAAAGCTTGGCTCTATATAATGCTCCTGTGCCTTTCTGAATTCTTCTAACTTCTCAGCCGCAGAAATCTCCGTTATTTTCTGTTTCCCAACATTTTTCTTTAACCAGTAAATAAACTTTGTAACGGCTACTCCATCTTTTATATGAGCTTTTCGTTCATTTTCCACCTCAATAGGATTCTTCTTTGCCTTGAATAAAAGAGTGGGATTCACTCCCTCTATCTTTTTTACTTTTTCCGGTAATGCCGAAATAAGTGCTGTATTGGTTGCTGTTTTATCATAATATACTGATGTTCCTTCCGGAAGCTTCTTTACATCCTCATAAATCTGTGCATACGGAGCAGTTCTGATTCCCTGTAGTTCTAAAAGAATCCTAATTTTTTCTGAAAGGCATTTATCCTGCACATACCATATAATTTCCTGTTGGCCTAATAAAAGATAACTTAAAATAACTGGTGTAGATTCCACATCGTTGCCCCGCATATTTAAAAGCCATGCAATATCCTCCAGAGAAGTAAGCAGAAAATATTCTGACTGTTTTTCCATAAGGAATGTACGCACTCTCTCAATCTTACTCTGACTGCTCTCTCCTGCATACTCTTCCGGAAGTGGCCACACTGCCTCTGCAGATAACTGCGGCCGACTCTCCCACACTGCACCTGGCAGATCAATGTCTGTGCGAACAGCTACTCCCTGTGCGTTTAACTGTGCAACAAGGGTGTCTGCATAATCTGCCATAATGCATCTGCCATCAAAGCCCAATGTCTGCCCTTTTTTTAAGGTTGTCTTTAAATATTCCTCTATCGTAGGAACTCCCGGCTGACGTTCCTTCATCAGAGTAATACCTGAACCAGCTAACTGCTTTGCTGCCTGTAAAAAATATCTCCCGTCTGTCCACAGTCCTGCCTCATCCAACGTAACAACTAACGTTCCGGCAGAACCGGTAAATCCGGAAATATATTCTCGACATTTAAAATAATCTCCTACATACTCTGAACCATGAAAATCACTCGTAGGAATTAAACAGGCATCTACTCCTATCTTTTTCATTTTTATTCTTAATAATTCCAGTTCCTTTTTCATTCTCAGTCTACTCCTATCAACTTACTCTTTTATCAGGTACTTCTAAGCTTATTTCCGGCTTTCAAGAATGCCTCAGTAAAATAAAAACACGCTACATCCATAGAATACTACATTTCACACAAACTCATTACATAATCTGTGATTGAATCTCTATAGATGTAACGTCTTTTTAATCTTATTCTTCTAATGCAGCTTCTACGATAAGCTTCGCACACTTTTCAATTCCAAGACTTCCTCTGTTAAGAGCCAGATCATAATTCTGTGCCTTACCCCAATCCTGCCCGGTAAAATATTTATAATTCAGACTTCTGCGGATATCCATATCCTTTACACGGTTTTTAAGCTTCAGACCAACTTCTCCATAAATCTCATGAATACGCTTTTCCTTCGTCTCTTCATCCGCATATAAAAATACTTTCAGGCAATCTTCTCTGTCTCTTAAAATATAATCCGCACAGCTACCAACGATAACACAAGGTTTCTCTACCGCAAAATCTGTGATTACCTTTTCTCTCGTCTTCCACAACTGAACAAGTGGTGAATGAGAATCTTCATCAAGCCCTACAAAAGAATAGGCAAAACGCTGATCCGCAGATGGTGCAAACTCTCCGTAATGCTCTACATACTTTCTCGTAAGGCCGGACTCTTCTGCCACTTTTTTAATAATATCCTTATCATAAAATTCTATGCCAAGCTCCTGGGCAACAAGTCTTCCAATCGTTCTTCCGCCACTACCAAACTCTCGGCTGATTGCGATAATATTTTTCTTCATTTTCATCCTCCTCATGCTCTGAATATTTCGAAATTCATCTCCCCTTAGTATATAATATTTTGAAGATCTTGCAAAGAGATAAAATTACTATTTA
>CAKREJ010000163.1 GCA_934317185.1 uncultured Anaerobutyricum sp.
TTATTTTAAAGTTTCTTATAATAATGGGAATCAATTTAGCTGTGGTTTTGTTTATAATGCTTATGATAAGTTAATGGAAGATAAAACTAAATTTAAAGAGTTGAAGAAAACAGACGAAAAATAAAAAGTATATGGAAGAATCTGTACCAGTAGTCTCTACCATATACTTTTATTTTTCGTCTGTTTTTTCAATTAATTCAGCCGATCATATATTTTTGTTTCTTCATAGAGCCAATCTGCCAGCTCATTGTTATAATCCCCCGGCAGGCATCGCCATGTCCAGTTTCCGCCCAGTGTAGAAGGTGTGTTCATTCTGCCTTCCACCCCAAGTCCAAGAAAATCCTGCATCTGCATAATCGCAGTGTCGGCAACACTCGCCCATGCACAACGCATCATGCCGATGTGATAACCCTCTTCTTTTGTAAGACGGAGGTAACGAATGGCATTGCTTTGGAAGTCTTTTGGAGCGGTTGCGAACCAGCCAAGAATGGTATCATTGTCGTGTGTCCCTGTGTATACAACACAATTATTTGGGTAGCAGTGTGGAAGATAGCCGGAACCGGTATCTCTGCTGTCAAAGGCAAATTCAAGAACTTTCATTCCTGGAAATCCGGTAGCTGTTAAAAGCTGTTTTACGGAGTCTGTTAAGAATCCGAGATCTTCTGCAATGATAGGTAGTTTTCCAAGCTTGTTCTCGATCGTGGTGAATAAATCAATGCCAGGACCTGGCTTCCACTGTCCGTTTTTGGCAGTAGAATCACCGTATGGAATGGCATAGTATTCATCAAATCCACGGAAATGGTCGATGCGGATCACGTCATAGATTTCAGATTGATAGGCGATGCGATTCACCCACCATTGGTATCCGGTTTCTTTCATGTAGTCCCAGTTAAAGAGAGGATTGCCCCAGAGCTGGCCATCAGCGGAGAATCCATCTGGTGGGCATCCGGCAACCTCGATCGGGCGAAGGTTTTCATCAAGCTGGAATTCTTCCGGGTGTGCCCAAACGTCCGCACTGTCATAGGAGACGTAAATTGGGAGATCTCCGATAATCTTTATATTATTTTCTTCTGCATATGTTTTTAATTTTTTCCATTGATAGAAAAATAAAAACTGTACTTTTTTCCAGAACAGGATTTCGTCGGTAAGCTCCCGGTGGATGGCTTCAAGAGAATCTTTTTCTCTTTTCTGTAAAGTTTCCGGCCATTCAAGCCAGGACTGTCCATTATGGTAGTCCTTAATCGACATATACAATGCATAATCATCTAACCAGAATTTCTGCTCTTTACAGAATTTTTGAAATTGTTCAGAAAGTACTCCGGATATACGGGAGCAGGCTGTTTTTAAAACGGTAAATTTGTGACCGTAAAGCAGACCGTAATCTACTTTTGCCGGATTATGGCCCCAGGAGAGAGAAGCATATTCTTCTTCCTGTAACAGTCCTTCCTTTTTTAAATCATCAAAGTCAATCATATATGGATTGCCGGCGTAGGAGGAGAAGGACTGGTAAGGAGAATCTCCATAACCTGTTGGACATATCGGGAGTATCTGCCAATATGTCTGTCCGGCACGATGTAAAAATTGTATAAAATCACGCGCACACTGTCCCAGTGTTCCAACTCCATAAGGAGAAGGAAGGGAAGTGATTGGCATAAGTATTCCTGCGGTTCTCATAAGAAACCTCCTGTTTTTTATTTATGTACTCCTGGAGTCTTTTCATAAAATCAAGTACAGAAAGATTCTAAGAGTACATTATTCATTTAATTCCATAACACTTTCGCCTTCAATTAAATGAAATGGTGTTGTCTTATGTGTTGCATGATAGGGATAATTGATTCGCTGCAACATTAGGTCAACTCCCTTTTTGGCGAGCTGTGTTGTATCCTGTTGTACGGTCGTAAGGCGGGGTACGCAGTATCTGGAAAGTGCGATACCATCATACCCAACAATGGAAATGTCTTCTGGCACTCGCTTTCCTATATCGTAAATAGCACGTATTGCACCAAGAGCAATCAGATCACTTAATGCGAAGAGAGCAGTAATGGAAGTATTACGGCTTAGAAGACGCATGGTTGCCTGATATCCTTCTTCCAGAGAGAAACGGCAAGGTTCATATTGAAGCCGTTGATTAAACGAAAGATTGCTGTTTTTAAATCCCCATTTTGCACCGGTAAACCTGCGAAAACTGATTTCTGTTTCGGTCAGATTACCGCCGACTACACCGATAGAAGTATGTCCCTTTTTGGCGAGATATTCAATGACTGACTGTGAAGCCTGTTCGTCACAAGTTGTCAAAGAAGAAAGATTGTCAAAATCCAGATCGCTGCTGTTGTTGGTCAATAAAAGACAGGGGATGTGGATATGAGCAAAATTTTCTTTGAAATATTCTAAGTTACCGCCTAAGAAAACGATTCCCTTTGGATTGCGGTCACGACAAAGCTGAATCGCATAATTTACTTCATTGGCATCTTCATCTATATAATAGGTAGAAACATTTTCTCCATTCTTTAAAAAGAGAGACTGCATCTGTTCTACAATATCGGCAAATAGCAGATTAGAAGTTCCTTTTACAATAAGAATCACGGAGGAACTGGACTGCATTTTCAGATGTCGGGCATTACTGTTTGGCTGGAAATTATTCTCTTCAATAACGCTCATTATTTTCTTTCTGGCCTTTTCGCTGACATCTGGGTGATTATTTAAAACCCGGGATACGGTCCCTATACCGTATCCCGATAAACGAGCAATATCTTTAATTGTCATACGCATTACCTTCCAAATAAATGATATATATTCAAGAATGCTTCGGCATTCTTGCTGCGAGATGCACGTCATGCATTGCATGACATACTTCTTCTGTGCATCTCTGCAAGTCTACACTCCATTTCGGTCGGTGCAAAACCATTGTCCACCAGACAATGTGCACCCTGCCGGAGGCTATATCAGATGGGCTTGACTCCTCACTGATACTGATTTGTTGCTCGCCACCTACAGAGGTGGGAGTCATCTCACATCTGATATATTACCCTTTAACTGCTCCTGCCGCAACACCTTTGATAATATATTTCTGACAACTTAAGTAGAAGACGATGACAGGAATAACTGCCATGATCAGGCATGCCATGATAGCACCCATATCTACTCGTCCATAACTTCCTTTCATGTACTGGATAATAATGGAGATTGTTTTGTATTTCTTAATATCAAGAATCAGGTATGGAAGAAGGAAGTCATTCCAGATCCACATTGCTTCAAGGATACCTACAGAAATATAAGTTGGCTTCATAATTGGAAGTACAACGGAGAAGAAGGTACGGATAGGATTACATCCATCAATCATAGCTGCTTCTTCAATTTCGACAGGAATAGACTTTACAAAGCCGCAGAACATAAATACGGCAAGTCCGGCACCAAACCCCAGATAAACAATAATGAGTCCCCA
>CAKREJ010000164.1 GCA_934317185.1 uncultured Anaerobutyricum sp.
CTAACTGGTTAAAAGTAGGCATTCTGAAATTCACCTCCATGCATATTTTCTAATGTGGTTGCTAATAGTTTCTTCTTCAGGTAAAACCAATCTGACAAATCATCTTGATTATACCCATATGTGGGCATAGTTATACATCTGCACACAATTACGAATTATATCTTTTAAGAAATGATTTGTCAAGAGGTAATTTTTAATTTCATAAACTGGACTTTCTATTTTTTTTATTATATATTATTTATAATTATTATTTTAACTATGTTAGATGTGCGGTAGAAATATCTCATGCGTTGCATGGTGCACATCTCGCAGCAAGAATGACTCAACATTCTTGAATATGAGGATTACAAATGAAAATTGCTATTATAGATGATAATCAAAAAGACCGGGAATATTTAACCAAATATATAACAACCTATGGACAGACGCACTCCTTTCTTTTTTCTATAGATGCTTTTCCGTCAGGAGAGCTTTTTTTTAAAAATTCTTTTTACAACGATTATTCTATTGTTTTTGTTGATATATATATGGAAGGAATTGATGGCATTGAGATTGCCCATAGGATTCATTCTTCAAATAAAGACTGCCTTATAATCTTTTTTACTTCCAGTCAGGATGATATGTGGCGGGCAATTAAAACTCATGCCTGTTTTGATTACTTATTAAAGACTTCTGTTACAGAAAAAAATATTAATGATGTTCTTGATTCTGCATTAAAAAAACTTAATAAATATGAAGGAACTCTGGAATTTATTGCAGGAAAAAAGAATTTTTCTTTAAATTTTTCGCAGCTTCAATATCTTTTTTCTAAAGATAAATATACGATTTTTACCTTTTCTGATAATAAACAGCTCCAATGCCGGATTACTTTTTCTTCTATTGCACAACAGCTTCAGGAAAAGGAACCTTTTCTTTCTTGTAACAGAGGTATCATTTTAAATATGAATTACGTCTGCCAGGCTAATAATGAAGTTTTTGTCATGCAGGATGGAAGACATCTTCCACTCCGTAGAAAGGATTGTAACGAACTCCTGAAAAAATATCAGGATTACCAATTTAAAAAATTAAATGAGGGGGTATTCTAATTGAACAGTATACGCACTGCACTGTTTCTTACCCGGGAAACTATCATGATTCTTCCACTTATTGTTTTCTGTTTTATTCCTGTATATTCACAGATTACAGATTCTCTTTTTTCACTCATAAAAAAAATTATTTTGGTTACATTTTTAGTAGAAATCGTTATGTTTATTGTTTTTCTGCTTCTTCCGCTCTGGCTTTCTAATACTGTGAATGCATTTTTATGCGTTCTTATCTTTTTTCATTTTTATGAAAAAGCCGTTGCCCTGCCACGCTCGCACTTATGGTTTGTATTTATGAGTGCCTGTCTTTTAGGTTCCTTTGCCTACCTTTTCTACTACATAACAGATATCCTTTTATATCCTCGCAACGATGCTCTTCCTTACAGTCCTTTAACGGTACTTATGATAGAGCAATGTTTTGAATGGATTCTGGTTCTCCTCTTAGCTTATCCCGCCAAAAAATATCTTGGCTGGCTGGTTACCTCTTTTCACGAAGAAAAAATCTGGAAGATCATATGGATTCCTCTTGCCCTTTTTGTGTTTTTTTCTCAATATCTTGTTCCGGAAAACAGCGATAAAATATATGTTGGTAAAACTTTAGAAATATATTTACTGGCGATTGCTATAAGTGTTTCTCTCATTGTCATTGTATACCTGCTCTTTTTTCAGATTGCTCACATCGTAATTGAAAAGCAAGAGATAACTGAAAAAAATCTCTACCTTCAGATTGAGGCTGAACAAGCACGAAAATTGCAGACTTTTATTAATGATACCAGCCGACTGCGACACGATTATCGTCATCATCTTGCCACTTTAAATCAGATGCTTGAGGAAAATAAATATGCAGAGATGAAAGAATATTTAAAAGAATTCTCTTCGCAGATACCTGCTACACCAAAGCGATATTGTTCTTTTGCCGGAGTGAATTCAATATTAAACCATTATGAAGCACAATGTAAGGATCTATTTATCACAACTGATTTTTATATCAGACTTGATATTCCTGAGAACACTTTCAAAGAAACAGATTTTTGTGTGTTACTTGGAAATCTTCTTGATAATTCTATCGCTGCCTGCCGGACACTTCCAAAAGATAAACGATATATTTCTCTAAAGTTCGCTCGAACAAATCCGGCTACTCTTGCTCTGCAAATTCAGAATCCTTACTATGGCTCTATCAAAATAAAAAAGAACATCTTTTATTCGACTAAACATGAAGGAGCCGGACAAGGACTTTATTCTGCCCAGCTAATCGCAGAAAAATATCATGGAATCATGAATGTAAATCACGAAAATCAAATCTTCGAGGTAAAGATTTTGTTAAATTTACAAACAACATTCACCCTTTAAAAAAACAACATTTACTATTCAAAGGCAATATTTGTCATTTGAAAGCAAAAAATGTGCCACATAATAATTATGTGGCACATTCGCTATTTTTAACTTCAAAAGATCTTAATTAAAATTCTTCTCCTCTGGAATCTAAAATCATAGCTGCATCTTCTGACTTCTGATCACGCATTTCCTCTTCTATGGAAGGATCTACAGCATCATAATCAAATTCATCTAATTCTTCGATTTCATTCACAACTTTTCCTGTATCGAGGTGAAGGTTACGATACTTCTTCAAGCCTGTTCCTGCTGGGATAAGCTTTCCTAAAAGTACGTTCTCCTTCAGACCGATCAATGGATCAATCTTTCCTTTGATAGCTGCATCTGTAAGAACCTTTGTAGTTTCCTGGAAGGATGCGGCTGATAAGAAGGAGCTTGTTGCAAGAGAAGCCTTTGTGATACCGAGAAGTGTCTGCTCTGCTGTTGCAGGCTCTTTGCCTTCTGCAAGAAGTCTTTCATTCTCATCTTCTAATTCAAGAATATCAATGAGTGCTCCCGGAAGATACTGACTGTCTCCAGCTTCTTCAATACGAACTTTCTTAAGCATCTGACGAACAATAATCTCAATATGCTTATCATTAATATCTACACCCTGCAGACGGTATACACGCTGTACTTCTCGCATCATGTAATCCTGTACTGCTTCCGCACCTTTAATTCTTAAGATGTCATGAGGATTTACAGAACCTTCTGTCAGTTCATCACCGGCCTCTAAATAAGTACCGTCAAGAACTTTAATACGGGAACCATAAGGGATTACATAGCTTCTTGTTTCTCCACTTTCCTCATTCACTACAGTAATCTCTCGTTTTTCTTTCGTTTCTTTTACATCTGCACGGCCGGCAATCTCACTGATAATAGCAAGACCCTTTGGCTTACGTGCTTCAAAAAGCTCCTCGACACGAGGAAGACCCTGTGTGATATCATCACCGGCTAC
>CAKREJ010000165.1 GCA_934317185.1 uncultured Anaerobutyricum sp.
GATTCCCCCGGTTTTCTACCTGATTTGGATTAGACAGAAAAATAAAAAGTATCTTATAGCAGATGTGACCTCGGAGCAAGTATTGAATGCGAGCCTTTATGCAAGCATTCAAGATGTAGCGACTACTGGCACAGATGCTATAAGATACTTTTTATTTTTCGTCCGTCATTCTAACAAATCAGGACTTAATTTAAAGGTTCTCTTGATATTTCATCGTAGAATGCTGCAACTGCTGCATTCTGATATGGTGTTACCCATAACATTCCAATTCCCAGACTTAAAGCTCCGAGAATATTCCATCCAATAAAACTAAACTCCAAACAGAATAAACGCCATTTATTTCCTTTCATCATCTTCATAGAAACTTCCATAGCTTCTTCTGCGGTCATTTCCGGATTCTCTGTCAGGATAAATCCTGACATACTATAAGAATAAGCTTTAATAATTCCCGGAATAATAAATAGCAAACTCCATAAGAACGTAAAGATACTCATTCGAAGTCTAAGCCAGAATGCCTTTCCAAACATGGAAGCCTTCGAAAAAATCTGACTAAGCTCTGCATCTCTACCATCGATCAGATCCAGATTATACTGAATCAAGCCAAGAGAAACAAAGCTTCCTATCACATACTGTACCAGACCTATTATAATTATCAGACCTGCAATTGCCATAACAGCACCAAAAATGTATGTTAATGTAGTTACTGACAGAGAAGATAACTGTGTACTGTATGAATTATCACTACCACCATTTCCCATCGTGTTTCTTACGCAATTTGTAACTCCTGATACACCTGGACCGCCAGCCATTGCAATATCTGCACCCAATATGGATGCCACTAATGTTGTAAGTACTGCCGAACCCCATTTACCTGAAAGAGCTCTTCTTGCCAGTTCTCTAAAATCACTCGATACTCTCATTTGTTCCTCCTATCTCATAATTATATTATGATATTACAGTGTTTTCAAAACCTTCTTCATCTTCTCAGCAGCTCTGCGGAATGCCTGAAATTCTTCTTCCTCCCATTTTTCTTCCAAACGTTTTTCTACACCATTCACACCAACAATAGAAGGAACACTAAGACAAACATCTTCTATTCCATATTCCCCCTGAAACATTGTTGAAACCGGTGCAATTGTAAGGCGTTGATTTAAAACGGCTTCTGCAAGATAACAGACACAGGTTGCGATTCCATAATGTGTTCTTCCTTTTCCTTTTATAATTGTTGCTCCCATCTCTCTTACTTTATCACTAATCTCTTTTCGAATCTCTTCATCCCATCTACAACCTACATTTTCACAATATTCCTGTATAGGAACACCTGCAATCGAAACACGACTCCATATTGGAATCTGTGCATCCCCGTGTTCCCCCACAATCGTTGCTTTCACAACTTCTGTGTTTAAATGGGTATAATCAGCAATCAAACGGGTAAAACGAGAGGAATCCAAAATACAACCTGTCCCAAAAACCATTCCATTCGGAAGCCCCATCCACTTTGTGCACTGATACACCAATACATCTACCGGATTACTGACAATCATAATCACACCTTTTGTATAATGTGGCTTCACCTGATTCACAACATCTTTTAAAATAGCTGAATTCCCTGCAATCAGATCAAGCCTGCTCTCTCCCGGTTTTCGATTTCTTCCTGCAGTTATAATAATTAAATCGCAGTCTCTGCAATCTTCATAGTTTCCTGCTCTTACTGAGGAAATTCCCATATCCGGAATTCCATGCTGTATATCTAAAGCTTCCCCAATTGTTTTTTCCTCGTGAATATCAATTAAAACGATTTCCCTTGCAAGCTTGCGTATTGTAAGTGCGTATGCAATTGATGCTCCTACAAATCCTGCTCCAATAATCGCTACCTTTCGTTCAGACACAGAAAAATTATTTAACATAACCATTGCCTCCTGACGGTATATATACTCCTGATATCTTTTCAACTACAAAAGAAAGATTCAAAAGACACATTGAGTACGTTATTCTTTTTTTGTTAATCCTTCTCAAGATACTCTATTTTTCCTTAGTTTGCAAGAGAAATTTGTTAGAACCGTTCTCTTCCACACTTTTTTCCAAACTCCCATTTAGTTATGCAAGAATGGACAGCTTTAACTGAAAAAAGTTATTAATTCAAAAATCTCTTAAAGCATCTTTATTTCTTTTCCCGTTTCATATTCAAATTTATGAAATTGATATCCGTTAATAATTTCTGTCTCGCCGTATTGCTGTCTGCGGGTATGTCCCCCGCCATAATTTAAATGAATATGTCCGTGTATATAATACTTTGGACGGTATATATCTAATAATTTCACAAAACATTCAAACCCCATATGTGCCCAGTCATTGGCATCGTCTATGCCGTAAGCTGCCGCATGAGTGAGAAGAATATCAAATCCTTTCTTTCTCCAGAGCGGAAACCACATTTTAAAAATACGATTTCGCATCTTTCTTTCCGTATACTGGTTGATTCCCGGGCTGTAACGATAGGAACCACCAAGTCCCATAATTCGGATACCTTTATATTCATAGATTTTATCTTCTATGCAGATGCACCCCTCGGGCGGGGTTTTCTCATAGCGGTCATCATGATTACCATGTACATAAAGTACCGGTCCTTTACAAAAAGTTGCCAGAAAGGAAAGATACTTTGGATTTAAATCTCCGCAGGATAAAATCAAATCAACATCCTTCAATTTTTCCGGGCGAAAATAGTCCCATAAAGATGGGGTTTCTTCGTCTGCAATTACAAGGATATTCATTCTCTTTCTCCCTTCACTCCCTGAAGCTCTACAATTGGTTTTGCCTGTTCTTTTAACTCGTATTTTTCAGGAATTTCTCCTACGATATTGGAGAACAGCCAGTCCATTGTGATAATTTCTTCATTACTTAATATTGTGTTCTTTTTGCCGTGTTCTCTGCCGTTTTTATCATAAAACACGCCCTCAAAAGGATGAAAATGTCCTTCTATAATAAGATGCTGAAAGGTATTTACAAGACGCTTTGTTCCGTAAGGCATCTGCGAGGAACAAATAAGGCTTTCTACTCCGGCAGAAAGTCCCCACCAGTAATTTCTTGAAACTTTTTCTTTATCTGATACCTTTTTCCATGTACCGTCTAGCATCTGCTGTATGATTTTCTCGTAGAAAATGCCCCAATCAAGAACACTTGTAGCTATGTTCGAAATTTCTCCATTCTCATTAGAATAAAGACCAAATCGGCGATTGTATCCGTCTGCTGAAATCATATCCTTCGCCGAAATAACTGCAAGCGGCTCTGTATCTGCAATTATTTTATCCTCTTTTTCGGAAGTCCAATTTAGATAAATCTTAATATTCGGATTTACCATTGCCACACCGAGCGCAAACGCATTGATATTGGCGATACTTCCATA
>CAKREJ010000166.1 GCA_934317185.1 uncultured Anaerobutyricum sp.
TAAATTTTTCCGCCTGACAATACCTTTATCCCTTCGGGTTCTCGGAAAGATAATGTTTTGGCACCTTTTACTGTTGTTTTCCTCTTGCTTCTCGTTGCATAATTATAGCGGCAGATTTTTGTTGGCTGATATCGTCTGGAACGATCATATCCTCTTAAAAATGATGCTCTTGGACTTCCTTCTATTGTATAGATAGAAGTTCCATATAAATCAAAGCCCTGAAAGTCTCCCTGTGTTGCAGATAAACAGATTCTTTTTACCGGATTTCTTGGATTAATAAAACGTCCGGAAACAAGATTATAAATCTGATAATATTGTTTTCCACGATAGGTATATCGAACTGCCATCTGTGTGCTGTTTTGATTAATGGCAGGATAAACATTTGTCATATATTTTTTACTTTTCGCATCTGGTATTTTATAGTGAATACTTCCGTGTTTACGAAGTGTTTTATTTTTCTGATAACGGAAACCGGAAATGGCTCTTGATACATCGTTTCCTTTACAGTCGCTTCCTGTCCACAACCAGGTTACTCCATTTGATACAGAACAGTCGAGATTGGTGGCATGTCCAAAATTTTTTAAATCCATATGGTCTTTTATATACCTGCCTAACCCTCTATATTTTACTCTGGTAATACGCAGATTTCCGGTATAAGCACTTGTCATCTGTATGTAATAATAATATTTGGAATCCATTGTATATGATTGAATCCAGCGATGTGCCGCCAGCTTTGTTACTCTTTTAATTACTTTTAAATCGCTGGCAGACGGCTCTCTTGGTGTAATATCCTTCATAACTACTTTGGCATCTGTTTTTAATGGATGACTATGAAAACAGATACCAAAAAACAATACAAAAAACAATATCGACATTAAATAATATTTTTTCTTCATATGAGCTTCTCCTTTTGGTAAAATCTTTAAATAACTTCTATTATTTTTCATTCTCCGGTTACTCTATTTTTTATTGAAATTTTTTATATTCCACTTTTCGCTGGTTTTTCTTTTTTCATCTTCTGACACACCTTTTGCATTAGACATTTTTATATTTTTACATAGTAAATTACTGTAATTTTTTTTAAAGATGTAGTATAGTATAATTACTATAGATATATAGCAAAGAGGAGGTATACTATGAAGAAAACAGATGAACAGGAACGGAATATAGCTACCCGGCTTTATAATCTGGATAAAAAAGTTTACGAGACAACCGGTAGTACTTTGGGACGTGTCTTTCCTTCCAGTCCATCCTTCGCATTAGAGAAAATTATTGATGCCCTCAAAATAAACCGGGAATATTTTCTCAAAAACGAGATGACCCTGATTGCCAATATGATTGGTACGATCAGTGACGAAGAGAAATCTGCTCCATTAAAACAGGAATATGATGAACTTGAAAAAGATATTCTTGCCTACAATCCTGCAATTATTTTACCACACAGCATTGATAACAACGATGCCGTTGCCTCCCGTCGTTTTTCATCCGATAATCACTTAATCATCTGTATCAGCAGACAGTTTGGAACCGGCGGTCATACTATCGGTTTTGATCTTGCCCAGCGTCTTGGCATCGCTTACTACGATAAAGAAATCATTCATCTTGCCTGTGACAGAATGGGACTTAATGCAAAAGATGTTACTGATTATGGTATCGACAGTTCCGGTAGCAGTCGTGGAATTTTCAGCAGTCTCGGAAAGGCTTCTAAAAAGTTCTTTTCCATCCAGTCAGATATGCTGTTCTTTACTCAGAGCAATCTGATATGTGAGATGGCAACAACAGAAAGCTGTATTTTTATGGGACGTTGTGCCGATGTTGTTCTCACGAACAATAATATCCCTCATCTCTCTGTTTTCTTATCTGCCCCATTTAAGGAAAGAGTCAAATATGAGATGGGCATCGCTTCCTGTGATTATAAGACAGCCTCTGCCAAAGTAAAAACGATGGATCAGGAACGTAAAAATTATTATCAATATTATACCGGCCGCCAGTGGGGATATGCCGGCAACTATGATTTATGCGTTAACACATTTTTCTATGGTCGTGAGGAAACAACTCAGGTTCTTTATGATATGGCGGAAATGTCCTGCAAAAAAAATTAAACACCTATCTTACAAAAAGGGCAGGGAGTATCACTACATAATTCCCTGCCTTCTTTTTCTTTTCTTATTTTGCCGGTCGGGCAATCTGTGCAACTCTTCCTTTACGTGAAGTATAATCCCTCTTTAAAATTGATGGATAATTTCCGGTAATGGAAGACATCGTGTAACCTTCTAAATGTCCGTTTTTCCACTCATATCCTACGAAAATCTCCACATGGTAAATATTCTTATATCTTCCGTTATAACCTTTTTTATAAAATACCAGATCACCCGGAAGAAGCTTTTTTTGTCCTATTGATACCGCTTTGTTTGACACTACCCTGCCCTTTTGAGTAGACCAGAGTGCCATACCTGCCGCAGTATTACACCAGGAAGTACTTCCTCCCATTGTAATTCCCTGCGGAAGATAACATCTTCCGCAAAAAGAACTACAGTCTGCAGAACGTCTACCCATTCGATTTCCCTGACTGTATCTCATATTTCTGGCTTTATGGTAAGTTTTTGCCTTTTCTACTGCCTTATAAGCTTTTTTACTACATACAGACACAATACATTTCATTTTTTTGTGTCCGACGGATGCCTTAATGATAGCATTTCCTTTGTTCTGAAACATTATCGTTCCATCTTCTGAAACTTCCGCAATATCTGAATCTGAAGATGTCCATGTTACCTTTCTTTTCGGATTTATATTCTTTACTTTAAGCCTTACCGGTGCCATCCCCTTATATGCAGTAACCGTCGTTCTGTTCAACATAACCTTTTTGCTCTTTGCCTGCACATTTCCTTTTCCTAAAAACAGTAATCCTGCCATAAAAAAGATGGTTAAAAAAAGCATCTTTCTTCCTGTACGTTGATATGTATTCATAACTTCCTCCAATATTTTCTGTAAACTCAAATAATTCTTTTTCTATCTTACCACAGTTTATTAAAAAATGCACACAAAAATTTAATATATTTGTAACATATATTTCTCTTGTGTACATTTCTTCATGCAGATATAATAAAACCAGTTCAAATATTGTCCCGAAACCAAACTCTAACATGGGGACTACTAAAATAATCGCAACTATTAAAAAAACACTTGCAAACATATTGATGAATGAAAGGATTTACTTATGAAATTTCACAGAGTTTTACTATTCACTTCTATACAGATGGATATCACTCCTGTCGGTGACGATCTGCACATACTTCTTACCTGCGGCGGCGAAAACCGTCTCGGTTG
>CAKREJ010000167.1 GCA_934317185.1 uncultured Anaerobutyricum sp.
ACTTCATCACAGTGTACGCCGACACCGAATAAAATCATAAGGGCTGTTCCTAAAAATTCAGCCATAAGTGAGTGTAACATAACGATTTTTTCCTTTCTTCTCTTTCGTTTTATAAAATTATTTATCTCAGTCGAGAAGTCTCCCACTTCTTTCGGGTGGTGAGTGACAGCAAATTTGTATCAGTGGGAGTCCAATCTCCGACTGAGATAAACGCTCCGCGAGGATGCACAGTGATTCTGTAAAGAATATGTCAGCTTACGCTGACCAGAATCACGTGCCAAGTCTCGCGGTTGCTCGACTTGAAAGAATTTTAATAAAAAAGTCTGAAATAATCTATTTTGATATGATAATCGCTGAGGATTTTAATATTAAAATTTAGATATTGACAACGACTCCTAAACCATCAGGAATAACAGCAACTTTTGCATCAGCTCCTTTGATCTTAAATGCCATAGCAAGAGCTTCATCTACGTTGGAAGCAAGTTCCATATGCATATCTTTTACCAGTTTAGGATCAACAAGATCAGACACCATAATGACTTTATGATGTGCCAGAATACGGGCAAAAATCTGAGAAGTCCATTGATCGGGTACAGTTTCAAGACGAGGAGTGTGAATTGCTTTTTGTTCAAATTCTTCCGGGTCTTTTACATCAGCAATATTATGATAGAAACCAACACCACCATGGCCATCACGACATCCGGCAATCATAATGATAATTCCACCATCAGGAAGAGTAGCTTCTGCAGCAGTCATACCTTTAATTGCCTGATAAATATTTTGATCCAGAGGGTAGCCGCCATTTGTAGAAATTGCAATATCACAATCTACTTTATTTACGCTTGCGAGAGAACGGACAAAATCACAGCCCTTTTCATGAGCAGTCTCCATATCTCCGGCAAAAGAACCAATAATTTCGTGATTTCCATTTAATACAACATTAACAATGAAAGCAAGATTTGCTGTTCTTGCAGCGTAAACCATATCTTCATGAATTAAGTTATGGCAGAGATTACCTGGACGGGATTTTTTATCATTAATAAACTCTCCACTGTGATTTGCCATAATAGTCTTATAGGAAGCAATGCCTGGCAATACAGACTTTCTTCCTCCGGAAAAACCTGCAAAAAAGTGAGCTTCAATAAAACCTTCAGAAATTAAGAGGTCAGCTTCTGCAGCAATTTTATTGATAATGCAGTCACCGCCACTTGGCAACACACCAATTTTTTTCATAGAAGCATCATCCGTAGAAATATGCATAACAATTTCTTCATTAGCAACGATTTCTTCGCCGTATTTATCGACTAATTCCTCGTGGGTACTTGGACGATGAAAACCAGTTGCAACAAGAATACGGATTCGTGCATCGGGAGATACAGAACGGATTCTTCTTAAAAGAATCGGGGTAATAATTTTTGATGGAACAGGGCGGGTGTGATCAGAGCTGATAATGACGATATCCTTTTTGCCTGTTGCCAGTTCTTCTAATGATTTAGAACCGATTGGATTGTCTAAAGACTGCTCTACCAGTTCTTTCTCAGAAAGTTTGGTGGTATATTCAGACTGTTTTCCTTCCAAAACACCTGCAAGATTTTTCTCAGACAGGCTGATTTTCATTTCTCCTTTATCGTAAGGTACGTTCATTTCAAACATTTTAAAATCCTCCTTATAAAACTCAGATATTTGTGAGTGCACTTTCTTAACAGAAAAATATTTTATGCAAAATAAATGTCTCTGAAAACCACATTTTATGTTAATAAAATATGACAACAAAGAATGTTATCAAATGTTACCAACATCTGTTAAAAGTATGATATACTTTTTTAAAAGGAAGGATGAAAAGAATGGAACATGAATATTTAGTAGAATTTTTAGAGAAAAAAGATATACCAACAGTGTATAAGCCACGCCATACATACCTTACTTATTATGGATTGGAACAACAAAGCACATATGTATTAAAAGAAGGTGTAGTGAAAACAAGTATTATCCTAAGAGATGGAAGAGAGTTTAATATTTCCTACTTAAAAGCTCCTAATATCATTTCATTATTAAAAGATGAAGTAAGTCAGTATACTTCTGCACCATTTAATGTAAGAGTGGAAAGCGAGACGGCCGTATTTTATAAAATTCCCCGTGTAACTTTTTGGGGATATGTTAATAAAGATAAGAAACTTCAAGATTATATTAATGCCTATTACAGAGAGGAGCTCTCACAGGCGATTTATCGACAGCAGCTTATGACAATGAATGGAAAAACAGGAGCAGTATGTGCATTTCTGTATTTACAGATAGAGCCATTTGGAAAGAAAATGAAAGAGGGAATCCTTATCGATTTTCAGATCACCAATGATGATATCGCAGGATTTTGTGGAATATCTACACGAAACAGTGTTAACCGCATTTTGCGTGGATTAAGAGAGGATAATGTTATCTCAATAGAAAATCAGAAAATACTCATAAAAGATAAGGAATATCTTCAACAATATATGCAAAGATAACACCTGATTTGAAGAGTTGACGAAAAATAAAAAGTATCTTATAGCATCTGTGCCAGTAGTCGCTGCACATTGAATGCTTGCATAAAGGCTCGCATTCAATATTTGCTCCGAGGTCACATCTGCTATAAGATACTTTTTATTTTTCTGTCTAACCCAAATCAGGCAGAAGTCTGGGGGAAGTTCCGGAAGCATGGCTTTTTATTTCACATATTTTCGTTCTAGTACAGATTTCGTAAAAATTTTTTTCAAAGAGCAACATAAACTATATCAGATGTAAGATAACCCCCTCATCTAGAAGTGATAAACAATATCAGTGATTGGGCTAATTCCTCATCTGCTGGAGATTTTCTCTGATTGATTGTTATAACGTACTGGAGCATCCCCATGTTTCAACTTTAGAAAAAACAGAAAAATAAAAAAAGAGAATAGGATAAATGTGACCTCGGAGCAAGTATGGAATGCAAGCCTATAAGCGAGTATTCCATACGCAGCGACTACTGGCACATTTATCCTATTCTCTTTTTTTATTTTTCGTCCGTTTCCTAATAAATCAGAGTTTATTTTACGGTGGCAGTTTCTTTATGTGCAGCTTTCATTTTATCATACTGAGCGAAAAGACCTGCCAGTAATGTACCGGAAATGGAATGCCATACACAGGAAACAGCACAGATAATAGCGGATTCCGGTGTGGAAGCAAATTGTGCGGTTGTTGTTGCAAGGTTTGTTGCAAGACCTGCATTCTGCATACCGACCTCGATAGAGATTGT
>CAKREJ010000168.1 GCA_934317185.1 uncultured Anaerobutyricum sp.
CTGTATCGGTGCTACAACATTGAATGAGTACCGTCAGTATATTGAAAAGGATGCTGCACTGGAACGTCGTTTCCAGCCGGTTATGGTCGATGAACCTACGGTAGAAGATACGATTTCTATTTTAAGAGGATTAAAAGATCGTTATGAAGTATATCATGGAGTAAAGATTGCAGATAGTGCTTTAGTCAGTGCTGCTGTTTTATCTAACCGTTATATTACAGACCGTTTCCTTCCAGATAAGGCAATCGACCTTGTGGATGAGGCTTGTGCAATGATTAAGACGGAACTGGATTCTCTTCCGGCAGATCTTGATGAAGTACAGAGAAAGATTATGCAGTTAGAGATCGAGGAAGCAGCCTTGAAGAAAGAGACAGACCGACTCAGCGTAGAACGTCTGGAGAATCTTCAGAAGGAATTAGCGGAGCTGCGTGAGGATTTTAAGTCAAGGAAGGCATCCTGGGATCAGGAGAAATCCGCAGTGGAGCGTGTTTCAAAGTTAAAAGAAGAAATTGAAGGTTTGAATAATGAGATTCAGATCGCACAGCGTAACTATGATCTGAATAAAGCAGCAGAGCTTCAATATGGCAGACTTCCAGAACTTCAAAAACAATTAGAAGAAGCAGAAGAAAGTGCAAAGAAGAGAGAATCTTCTATGGTACATGAATCGGTTACGGATGATGAAATCGCAACGATCATCAGTCGTTGGACGGGTATTCCGGTAGCAAAACTTACGGAAAGTGAAAGAAATAAAACATTAAATCTTGATAAAGAACTTCATAAGAGAGTAGTCGGTCAGGATGAAGGTGTGGAAAAAGTTACCGAAGCAATTATTCGTTCCAAGGCAGGAATTAAAGACCCAAGTAAGCCAATCGGTTCCTTTATGTTCCTTGGACCTACTGGTGTAGGTAAGACAGAGCTTGCAAAGGCACTTGCAGCCAGTCTGTTTGATAATGAGCAGAACATGGTTCGTATTGACATGAGTGAATATATGGAGAAATATTCTGTATCTCGTCTGATCGGAGCACCTCCAGGATATGTAGGATATGAAGAAGGTGGTCAGCTTACAGAAGCCGTCAGAAGAAAACCATACTCGGTTGTTCTTTTTGATGAGATAGAAAAGGCACATCCTGATGTATTTAATGTGCTGTTACAGGTACTCGATGACGGACACATCACTGATTCCCAGGGCAGAACGGTAGATTTTAAGAATACGATATTAATTATGACCTCCAATATCGGTTCCCAGTATCTGCTCGAGGGAATTGATGAGGAAGGCAATATTAAGACGGATGCAGAAAACATGGTCATGAATGATCTTCGTGCACATTTCCGTCCGGAATTTCTGAATCGTCTGGATGAGATTATCATGTTTAAGCCTCTTACTAAGAGTAATATTGGTGGAATTATTGAATTACTTCTTGCAGATGTTAATAAACGTCTTGAGGATAAAGAACTTGTAATTCGCCTGACGGATGCTGCAAAGAATTATGTGATTGATCATGGATATGAACCGGCATACGGTGCTCGTCCATTAAAGAGATATTTGACAAAACATGTTGATACACTTGCAGCAAGGATGATTCTTTCCGGAGAAGTATATCCACAGGATACGATCATTATTGATGAACAGGGAGGAAAACTTACTGCTTCTATAGAGCATACAAAATAATTGTAATTTAATTTAAAAAAGATGACCCTGCAAAATATATAGTTTGTATATATGAATTATATATTTTGCAGGGTTTTATATTATATCATAATTCATTATTTACCATATAATAATAGACTTCTGCCAGAAATTTAGAATTAGTAGGTGCACCTTTAGCAGAATAGGAAGAAGACGAAAAAATTTTTTCGATTACTTCCAGATTACCTTTTAAAAATGCTGCTTCAATTGCGTGTCGGATGTTTCGTTCAACACGAACGGGGGTGCTGGAGCATTTTCTTGCGATTTCAACATATAAGCCTTTTGTAATGTTGTTGATATAATCGGGAGTGAGTGCGATTAATTCTAATGCGGTTACTATGTAAGAAAAACCGAGCATATTAGCGGGAATACCGATTTGCATAAGAAGTTTTTGAATGCCAGAGGTTTCGATACGTAAAATATCTGTAATATTATCATCGTTAGAATCTTTTTCACTGTCGATTGTAAAAACGATTATTTTTTTATGTCCTTCCATAGTGTCAATAAATCTCCAAAGGTCATCTTTGACATGAAAAATTCCTGCAAAATCAATAAAAATGTTAGACATATAATAAATCTCCTTCCTTTTCTTAAATTCCTTTTATTTTAATATGTATATTGACATAATAAAATATTAGGAATAACATAACATTTATATAAGTTTTAAAAAAATTATGTTATTTATGACCTATGGGAGAGAAAATGTTCAGTGATAAAATTCGAGAGTTAATGATAGAGAGGGATATATCTCTTGTTGATTTAGCGGAACTTTCCGAAGTTCCATTTGAGACATTGCGTAATATTTATTATAGAAAAGTGAAAGATCCAAAAGTATCAACTGCATTTCAATTGGCAAGAGCATTGGGAGTTACTGTTGAATATTTATTGAAAGATATGAGTGCTGTTAGGGAAGAGAAGGAGAGTGAAGAGGAACAGGAGAGCATAGAAGAAGAGCTTCTTGAGAATTATAGAGAATGTGGGAATCATGGCAGGGCACTTATCCGTCTTGTTGCTCAATTTGAGTGTAGAGCAGCAAGGAAGGAACGCCTGAATTTACGAAAGATGAAGCATAGGATTCCATGTTTGATTCCTGTTGGCCGAATAGGGGATGGTATTGATTATAATAGTTGTAATATAGAAGATGAATATACAATGATCAAAAAAGTCTATCTTGCTATTGAGATTACTAATAATAATTTTGCTCCTGCATATTGTAAAGGTGACAGGATATTATTGGAGAATCGCTTTCCGGAACTTGGGGAGCGTGCAGTATTTACAAATGGAACAAAAGTATATTTTCGCTATTTTAAGATGGAAGGGGATATGTATTGTCTGGAATGTCTGAATGGACGAGGAGAAGATATGTATTTACGCCGAATGGATGAGATGGATTGTCTGGGTACGTGTATCAGTGTGATTAGAAAATAAAAGAGCTGTTTAAATATTCGGAAAACAAAAAAACATAGTACATCAATGGGGTTTAGCCGTTGATATACTATGTTTTTATCTTTTTTCATTAACAGATCAAAACTTAATCTTCTTTTCCATCTTCACATTTTTCATAGCGGTTTACAGC
>CAKREJ010000169.1 GCA_934317185.1 uncultured Anaerobutyricum sp.
GGAGCTTGTAAGAATGACTTCTTAATGCAGTTCCAGGCAGATATCATTGACGCTCCTGTACATCGTCCACAGTGTGTAGAGACAACAGCTATGGGTGCTGCATATCTTGCAGGTCTTGCAGTTGGATATTGGAACAGCAAAGAAGACGTTATTGCTAACTGGGCTATCGATAAAGTATTTGATCCAGCGATGGAAGATGATTATCGTCAGAAGTTACTTAAAGGCTGGAAGAAAGCTGTTAAGTGTTCCTATGGATGGGCAAAAGAAGATTAGTTAGAATCAATTTAACAGATTGAGTAAAGAATCTCCTTTCTTTAAGAATAAGCGAAGGCAGGAGAGGAATTACCAGATAATAAGAATTAGCCATTTAGTTACATAATAAAAAGAAATCCCGCATCGTTTCCGGTGTGGGATTTCTTTTTATTATCAAATTAGTGCTTAGAAGCCAAATATGCATCTAAGCCTTTTTTTCGAAGCTTACAGGAAGGGCAATGTCCGCAGCCATCACCAATTATGCCATTATAACAGGTAAGGGTTTCATTTCTGATGATATCAAATGCACCAAGTTCATCGGCTAAAGCCCAGGTTTCTTTTTTGTCAAGCCACATTAATGGAGTGATAATATCAAATTGATAATCCATAGCAAGGCAGAGAGTTGTATTCAAGGATTTGATGAAAATATCACGACAGTCCGGATAGCCGGAGAAATCACTTTGAGATACACCGGTGATGATGTCCGTAATATCTCTTTGTTTTGCAAAAACAGCAGCATAGGAGAGGAAAAGGAGATTCCTTCCATCAACAAAGCTGTTTGGTGTTCCTTTTTCGGGAGCATTTTCATCTACTTTAATGTCTACTCGTGTAAGAGAGTTTGGTGCAAGCTGGTTTAAAAGGCTCATGTCCATAATATGGTGTTCGATTTCATGGTCACGGCAGATTTTCTTTGCACATTCTAATTCTTTTATATGTTTTTGATGATAATCAAAAGATAAAGCAATTACTTTTTTATAACGTTTTAAAGCCCAGAAAAGGCAGGTTGTACTGTCCTGGCCACCGCTGAAAACAACAACAGCAGCTTCTTTGTTTTTAAGTTCCTGCATTAATAATTCCTTCTTTCGTATGTTGTGATAAATATATATTTGTTATATAGATAAGTTTGAATATAAGTTTTTAATGTTGGTTTCATTTTTGAATATGAGTATTTTTAGGGCACTTCCTTTTATGCGTGAAGCATCATCGTAAGCTGATTCTGAATGGAAGCGTCCGTTTCGAAGCGTCCTCGGAATGTAGTGGTTACTGTAGAGGCAGCTTCCTTTTTAATTCCTCTTGCACTCATACAGCTATGGGTTCCGTGAATGATTACGGCAACATCATCTGTTTCGGCAGCTTCGCACATAATTTCTGCAATATCAGAACCGATACGCTCCTGAAGCTGGAGACGCTTGGAGGCCATGTCGCAGATTCTTGCTATTTTACTTAGGCCAAGAACTTTATCTTTTGGGATATAAGCTACGGACACAGACATATCATACATAAGAGCAATGTGGTGTTCGCAATAGCTGAAAATCGGAATATCCCGAACTAAAACAATATCTTTTTTATCAGAACCAACACATAGGTCATCTTTAAAAGATTTGTTAAACATCATGGCAATTTCATGATTGGTGTAATTCATTCCCTCAAAAACTTCTTCATACATACGGGCCACTCTATCAGGCGTATCTTTTAATCCTTCACGGTCAGGGTCATCACCGAGAGCAGTGAGAATTCCTCTGATATGTTCACGAATGGCATCTTTATCTATAGCCATAGTTTTCCTCCTTTTATACTCCGCGCTGTTCCGGCGGCCAGATAAACTTGTGCATCTGGAGCTGGAGGCGGGCTTCGTTCCAATGGTGTTCTATCATATATTCGACAATTTCTTTTGGATCAATTCGTCCGAATACCGGACTTAAAAAAATTGGACAATGTGATGCAATATTATATTTTGTACAGATCTCTCTTGCTTTTTCTAAATCGGTAATACTGCTGACGACAAACTTTACAGTATCTTTTGGAAGAAGCAAAGCAAAGTTATCTGTATTCATAGCTTTTTCCATACCGCTGTCCGGACATTTATAATCCAGAGTAAAAGCCGGGCGATGCAAAAGTGTATGGAAAGAAGTTAATGCAACACTTCCATTTGTTTCGATTTCTACAGAGAACGCAGAGGCACCAAGTGTCTCAATTAACGATTCGACTTCTGCCGTCAGTAAAGGTTCTCCTCCGGTCAGAGTTACATTTTTTACTTTATGTTCTCTAAGCCACAGGAGAAGTTCTTCTGTGGACAAAAATTCACAGGGGCAGTCGCTTGTATTTGCCCAGGCTGTATCACAGTAATTACAGGAAAGATTACATCCTCGCATACGAATAAATGCGGCAACTTCGCCGGCCTTTTGGCCTTCCCCGTTAATACTGACAAACTTTTCAACGACAGGATAAGTTATCATAAAGAAGCCTCCCGGTAAGTAGAACAGTTTGTTGGTGTCTCATATACGGAAATGTCGTATACAGGGAAGTTGAGTTCTTTCAGATGTTCGTAAAAATAACGGGAAAACTGTTCGGCAGTTGGGCGGAAAGGAACTTCCTGAAGTAAAAATCCTTCCTCTTTAAGAGCAGTTACCGTTGTCTCTTTTAAAGAATTTGTTTCAAAAATAAAAGAATGATCCAGAGCATCTGTAAGCTTTTTAAGGGCATTCTTAAAATCACCAAAATCAATAACCATGTCCCTGGTTTGTCCTTCTTTATTTAATTCGTCCATAGCAATTCGTGCTACAACTCTCCAGCGGTGTCCGTGGAGGTTACTGCATTTGCCTTCATATCCACTTAAAAAATGAGCAGAATCGAAGGATTGCTCTGTTTCTAAAATATACATTAAAAGTCCTCCTCATATTTAATGGTTCAGAAATAATAAAAAAGATGCTGTAAATATACAGCATCTATAAAATCTATCTGTCAAATCTTTACGGTTAAAATAAAATGCTGTCCTGGTTTTGTTTATTGACAGGATGGTACAAACGAACTGTCATATCTAAACGAGTTTAGCACGAAAAGAGAGCTTTGTAAAGAGATAAGCAGGAAAACCTTCCGGAAAGTGACATCCTCCCCCACCTGTAGAGGTTGGGGCTTCCCATCCTCGGCAAGTTTGGTTCTCGTTCGATAGCACTACCG
>CAKREJ010000170.1 GCA_934317185.1 uncultured Anaerobutyricum sp.
TCACCTTTTACCTGTTCTTTTTCTGTAAGGACCGCATCCGTCTTATCATCAAGACTTACACTGATATTCTTTCCATTGTAACGCTGCACTACACCTGTTACGATGTCTTTTTCTTTATGTGCAAAATGTTCGAATACCACTCTTCGCTCTTCTTCTTTAATCTTTTGTACGATAACACTTCTTGCATGCTGTGCTGCGATTCTTCCAAAGTTCTTTGGTGTAACTTCAATATTCACAACATCTCCCAATTCATAATGGAAACGAATCATCTTTGCATCTGCCAGGCTGATTTGTGTTGCAGGGTCTTCTACCTCTTCTACTACAGTCTTTTCTACATAAACGGAGATATCTCCTGTTTCTCTGTCCATATTTACCTTTACAACTGCATTCTTTCCAAAATCACGGTTACATGCTGCAACTAAAGAATCTTCAATCGCCTGCATAATTACTTCTTTTTCGATATGTTTCTCTTTTTGTAATTGATTTAAAGCATCAATTAATTCACTCATTTTCTCTTATCCTCCTGCTTCCTTCTATATTTTTAAAAATCAATAGCCAGACGAACCATAGCAATATCCTTGCGTTCAAGTACCAGCTCTTTTTCGTCAATTTCAATAGTAATGGTATCTTCTGTAAAGTCTTTTAAAACTCCTTCGAATTCTTTTTGTTTATCAATTGCCTTATAAAGTTTACACTCTACAGACTTTCCGATACTTCTTTTAAAATCTTTCTCCTTCTTTAACGGTCTTCCCAGTCCCGGAGAACTTACTTCTAAAATATAAGCATCTGTAATAAAGTCTTCTTCATCAAGCTTCGCTTCAAGTGCACGACTGATCAATACGCAGTCATCAATGTTGATGCCGCCCTCTTTATCCGCATATACACGCAGATACCAGTTCGCACCTTCCTTTACATATTCTACATCAACAAGTTCAAAATGATTCTCCTCAATAATCGGAGTTACCAGTTCTTCCGTCTTTGCAACAATCTCTGTTCTCTTCATGTTGATTCTCACCTCTTTCCCAGACATACAATAAGAGTGGGCGACCACCCACTCTTATCATCTACAGTATACTATTTGTAGTATAGCAGGTTTTCCCCTGTTTATCAAGGGATTTCTTTAAAAATTACCCGCCATCTCTTGTTTTTGTGACATTTGCTTAATTCTCTTCTGTTTCAATCGCATCCGTTTCGATAACGAACTTCACGCTTCCTTTCGTATTTTTCTTAATTCCACCAAAGGATTCATATTTCTTATCTGCTTTTTTCACTGCTTTGAAATGATTAATCACGCTGTCAAGATCATCTCCTGCAAGATCAGAAAGCTTGCTGATTCCATCATCGTTAAATGTCTTTAAGCCTTTTGTAAGAGTATCACTTCCTGTAGCAAGCTTATCAATTCCTGAAGTAAGCTGTCCTCCTGCGGAGTCCAGTTTATTCATTCCTGCAGAAAGACTCTGTACACCGATTGCTGCCGCATTGACTCCCTGTGCATATGCTTTTACGCCAGTTACTAACTGTTCGCTTCCTGCTACTAATTTACCGGTTCCTTTATCTACGGAATCTGCTCCCTTTGTAAGACTCGTATTATTCCCGGTTAATGTAGCTGCTCCCTTCGTCATCGTATCAAGACCGTCAGAAAGGCTGCTAAGACCGGAAGTTAAATCTTTCATACCACTTGTAAGCTTTTTATTATTAGCGGTAAGAGCCTTCGCTCCACTGTTTAAATCACTGACACCCTTAATCAAAGCCGGAATCTCACCTGCTGCATCAGATAACGATCCGGTATTTGCCGCAAAATTCTCTAAAATAGCTGCCTGTGTCTTCATATCCTTTAAAAGAGACTCCATATCTCCCAAACTGATATTAAGTTCACCAAGCGTAAGTTTCGCTGCACTTGGTGCATCTCCCAATGCTTTTTTTGCATCACCTGTCAGACCACTGATTTCAATATTCTCCGGCTCTACACTCACACTAACCTTATTATCAATCGCACTCTTTAATGCACTCTTCATATCCGGTGTAAGTCCTTCCATGTTCACACTGTCAATTGCATTTTTTGCTTCTTCTTTTGCTTTTGAAGTTGCGCTGCTGCTAAGTGAATCCTTCTGACCGGAAATCTTTTCATTTGCCTGCTTCGTCGCATCACTATCTACAGCATCCAGTGCAGACTTCGCTTTGTCAAACTTTTCAGAAACTTCTTTATTATGTGCATCGATCTTACTATTATATGCATCTACCGCCTCAGATAACTGATTCATCTTCTCAATCGCACTCTGAATCGTTGCCGCAGATTCCTGTAATTTCTTTGCGTCACTTTCCAATGAAGAAGAGGCACTCTTTACTGCTTTTAACTCTTCCTCACTCGGAAGCTTTAAGTTACTCATTCCGGAAACTTTACTGTTTAACTTTGCGATTCCAGCCGCAAGATCATTTGCTCCTGCTGTATAGCCTGTGATACCCTTAGAAAGAGCACTTGCCCCCTGCTCTAACTTATCGGTTCCACCCGCTGCTGACTGTAATCCGACATCTAAGCTGGATACTCCCTTTGTGTAGGAAGAAATACCGGAATTTAATGCCTTCGTTCCTTTTTTCAACGCCTTTAATCCTTCATTTAACGATTCTACACCGGACTTTAACTGTCCACTCTTAGAGTTTAATGTATTAAGACCAGCTACAAGCTGCTTTACACCGGCATTTGCAGTGGATACTCCTTTTGTATATTCTCCGGCTGAAGAAGAAAGCGTACCCATTCCATCAGATAAAGCTTCACTTCCGTCAATCAACTTATCCGTTGCATCCGTCAGCTTATCCATATTTTCTTTTAAATCATCGACATCCTTCAAATCACCTGTATCGATATTTTTTAATGTTCCTGTTGTTGCCGCTGTCGCTGTTAAAGCAAGCTCAAACTTATCTGCTTTCGCTGTTACTTCTACATAATCCGGAATATCTACATCTTCTAATTTATCATAAGACGCAAGATTCAGACTGCTCTTTAAACCAGGGAATGCCAGACCAACCACAACACTTTTATCTCCGTCGCTGATTACTTTACCATTCTTCACCTCGATGTTAGAAAATACATCCGAAGAAAGAATCATTCCTGTAACCATTGTAAATGGTGTTTTTATATTGTAATTTTTCCCTTTTACCTTTACGGTTTCGTTAGAATTATTGTAATAATCAAAACGAATCTT
>CAKREJ010000171.1 GCA_934317185.1 uncultured Anaerobutyricum sp.
GTAAGAGATTGGTTAAAACAGAATCCGGACAGCGATTATAATCTTCCGGAAGAAGTTATTGATAAGACAGTTGCGAAATATAAAGAAGCATATGAGCAGCTAACAGGTGAAGAATTTAAATACTAATTTGATTCTTTAAAAACGGACGAAAAATAAAAAAATAAATCCTGATAAATGTGTCAGTAGTCGCCGAGTGTTGAATGCTCGCTTACAGCTTACATTCAAGACTGGCTCTGAGGTCACATTTTATCAGGATTTATTTTTTTACTTTTCTGTTTGCCTACTCCAGAAGTAAATTAGTATTTCCTGTATAGTGAAGAGGGAGAACGTGGAAGAGTGTGTTCTTTATTTCACATACCTTTGTTCAACTACCGGAGATTTTCGCTGGTTGATTGTTATAATCTACTGTAGATTTTCACTGATTGACTGTCATAACCTATTGGAGCTTCCCTTTTTCTAACTCAACTGATTTAATTCTCATCTTTAATTTAGTAACCAACAGAAAAGTAAAAAAGAATAATTAGTATTTAGTTGTGAGAAAATGTGATACACTATATATAAGTAGATTATAAGAACAGGAGGGACAAGATGGGCACATTTTTTAATCCGGGAAATGGAAGTTTTACACAGGATAAGAATAGTGAAATTTATGTTGATAAAACAGAACTTTTAAAATTTTTAAATAAAAAATTAGGAACGAATGGAAAATGCATCGCTGTCAGTCATGCCAGACGCTTTGGTAAGTCCCATGCTGCCGGAATGATTGATGCTTACTATAGTCTGGGTAGTGATTCCTCAAAACTATTTGAAAATACTAAGATTGCATCCAATCCAGATTATGAAAAATATCGAAATAAATATAATGTGATTCATTTGGATATTTCATCTGTTTGGGATTATCATAAAGAAGATTTAATAGAATCAATTGAAGAACGTGTTTGCGAGGACTTTCAGAAAATATATGGGGATTCATCTTCGGAAATTCTAAGATATTATTTAGATTTTAAAGTATTTTCAGGATATATTGGGGTTATATAGAAAATGAAAAATATGTTGAAAAAGTGATACAGAGGGATTATATTTATATAGATAGATATAAACAGTAGAGTGGGGAATAGTAATAACTTAAATGAGTGAAAAGATTTCAAATAAATGGAGAGTGGGGAAGGGATATTGGTTATAGGAATTTGCGATGACGATAAAAAATGGCTTCAAACCTGTAATAAATTATTGATAGAATTTGCCAGGCTTATTAAAATAGATTTAGAAACAAGATGTTTTTCAACATCAGAGGAATTATTAGAGTACAAAGATGTACCGTTAGATGCGGTTTTTCTCGATATTGAGTTAGGGAAAAAATTAGGAATTTCTGTTGCAAAGGAGCTGAATAAAAGCCGTCCAAACTGCCGGATCGTGTATATGACGAATTATCTTCATTATGCCACGGAAATTTATAATACAGAACATATATGGTTTGTCGTAAAGAAAGATTTTCGGGATAAAATCGGAGAAATAATTCATCGAATTATACAAGATGTAGAGAGTAAAAAGTCCCGAGTTATTTTAAAGACAATAAATAATGAAATTATATCAATTATTCCATCAGATATTTGCTATCTTGAAAAAGAAAAAAGAGGAACAAAGATCGTAACCGTATGGGATGAATACCATGTGAAGGAACGATTAGATGATATTCTTCCTCAATTATCGGAAATAGAATTTTCTCAGTGTCATAATAGCTACGTGGTGAACTTCCGGTATGTAAAGGAGCTACAGAGAGACATTTATATACTTTACGGTCAATTCGAAAAGGAGCAGATTGTACAGATTAGCAGAAGATATGTGCAAAAAACAAGAGAAGATTTCTTAAAATGGTCAGCATTATTTGTGTAGAGGAATATTTTTTAGTATTTCTTGTAGTTACCGTTGAGAGAAGATTTTACCAAGTACCAGAGGTATTGCAGAGGAAAGGAAATGAGTCTATTAATTAAGGGGAGTCTGCTTATATGTATTTTATTTATAGTACATATATGGATTAAGCAGGTTATGAATACCGAAGAAAATAATCATAAGCTGGAAGAGTCTTTAGAAACGATGAATAATTCCTATATGGAGTTTCAGAGTAAGATTAGTCAGGCAAGAAAGTATCGCCATGATATACCGAAGCAAATTCATATAATGGAAGAAGCAGTTTCGGATGATTGTGAAAGAAAGTATTGCGAAGATGGATTGTTAAATACGATTGCCTGCATGAAAGCAGAGAAATGCATGGAACAAAATATCAATCTGAAGATAAACTTTGATTTAAAAGAAAAAGAAATCTTTACAAAACTACATATCGAAAAAGTTGATTTTTCTGACCTGATCCAGAATCTTCTTGATAATGCAATAGAGGAGTGCTGTCGTATTCCGGAAGCTTCTGAAAGAAAAATTATCTGGACAGTGAATCAAGTGTCTGAGGGAATAAAAATACAGGTTATAAATACCTGTAACAATACAGAAAATATTGATTTTGTAACAAAAAAAGCAGATAAAAGTGCACATGGATGGGGAGTAAAAATTATAAAAGACACCGTCAATGCGGCAGAGGGAAGAATAGCTTACATCAAAGAGGGAACTGACAGAATCTGTGCTGAGATTTTTCTTCCATTTGTAGAATTATAAAATATTTACAGGAAAGTTTACTAAAATATGAAAGAAATCATCGAAATACTTAGTGGGGAGTTTTACGGACTGTTTTGTGGATTTTTTGGATGTATCATAGACAGTATTCTTATGATAACTCTCTTTGGAAAGAAAAAGTACAGTTATATTTTACCTACGATACTCGGTATCCGCTTTATTATTTATAACGTAGGCTTACTACTGATAGCCAATCATTTCTACGGGGGACAAGAGTGGTTTAAGTTAATGATGTCTACTATCGCTTCTGCCAGTACATTTTTGGTCATGTTTCTTACCGCTTTTTTATGGAAAGAACAGTTGGCAAAAGTGTTACTGGCATTTTGCCTGTGTGATTTCGGAGGAACAGCCATCGTATACGAAGTACCGTCGTGGGGATTTGCTCCGATTATCAACGCAGCATTATCTGTTATCATTTTTTTTATTATTTACAAAATCATAACTCCACTATTAAAAAAATATCGAAACTACAGAATAAGACATCCTTATATTTG
>CAKREJ010000172.1 GCA_934317185.1 uncultured Anaerobutyricum sp.
GCGGTATTTGTGGAATTGCAGTTGTCAGTGCTATTTTTGCGGCAAAAGATATTGAAGATGCTACAGGAGTTTTACTGGAAAAAACGACAGCAATGGTAAAAGACAAGGAAAGGCATTAGAGTGTGATAAAGGGAGCGATTTTTGATATTGACGGAACCTTACTTGATTCAATGCCTGTCTGGGAGAGTGCCGGTGCGAGGTATCTTGCCACACTTGGCATAGAAGCAAGGTCAGATTTAAAGGAAAGACTTGATGCATTATCCCTTCCTGAAGGTGCCTTATATATGCAAAAAGAATACAAACTTTCTGTGACGACAGAGCAAATATTAGAAGGTGTCAATCAGGTAGTAAAAGATTTTTATTTTAAAGAAGCAAGAATGAAACCGGGTGTATACGAGTTGATACAGATGCTAAAGAAAAATCAGGTCAGATTAATAATTGCGACAGCTACAGATGCAGATATGGCAAAGGCAGCACTTATGCGTAATGGAATCTGGCAGGATTTTGCAGGGATGATTACCTGTGAGGAAGCAGGAGCAGGAAAGACAAGTCCCAAAGTATTTGAGCTGGCAAGAGAACGTTTGCAAACGAAAAAAGAAGAAACATGGATATTTGAAGATTCACTATATGCAGTAAAGACTGCTTTTGAAGCCGGATTTCCTGTGTGCAGTATTTATGACGCATATAGTAAGGATAATACGGAAGAAATCCGAACATTTTCTGATATTTATGTAAAGGATTTTTGTGGGATAAAAGCTGTCAGTTTTTTCGAAGCAAGAAATAAATACGCAGACTGTCAGAAAGAAGATAAGGAAGTGCAAAATGAAAACAGTTCTTACAATTGCAGGAAGTGACGCAAGTGGTGGGGCAGGAATTCAGGCAGATATAAAAACATTAACGGTACATAAAGTTTATGCAACAAGCTGTATTACTGCACTTACCGCACAAAATACAAAGGGGATTACCGGTATTATGCCGGTGCCGCCGGACTTTTTTGAAAAACAGATGGATAGTGTTTTTTCAGATATAAAGCCGGATGCCGTAAAGATTGGAATGATCGCATCCAAAGAACAGGTTGAGATTATTGCAAAGTATTTACAAAAATATTCAATAAAGCAGGTAGTAGCAGATCCGGTTATGATTTCAACGAGCGGAACGGTTCTTGTAGAAGAGGAAGTAAGAGAAGTATTATATGAAAAGCTATTTCCCAAGATCTCTTTGCTGACACCCAACCTTCCGGAAACAGAGTTTTTATCAGGAAGGAAGATTGCAGATAGGAAGACAAGAGAAGAAGCGGCAGAAAGCATTGCGAAGCGATGGAACTGTGCAGTTCTTAGCAAAGGAGGACACAGTAAGAAGAATGCCGATGATCTGCTATGTGAGGAACAGGTCAACAGCCCCAAAATAGTCTGGTATCCATCGTGCAGGATTGATAATCCGAATACACATGGAACAGGATGTACACTTTCAAGTGCGATAGCCGCAAATCTTGCGAATGGATTTTCAATAGAAGAATCTGTAAAAAAAGCAAAAGATTATATTAGCGGAGCAATTGGAGCGATGCTGAAGCTTGGGCAGGGAAACGGCCCACTTGATCATATGTGGAATTTATAAAAGCACACGATAAATATTAATAATAAATTGGAGGTAACAGAGGATGAGAAATTATACAACACAGATGGATGCAGCAAGAAAGAATATTATTACTCCGGAAATGGAGAAGGTTGCAGCTAAAGAACGTATGACACCAGAAGAAATCAGAGCATTGGTTGCAGAAGGAAAGGTTGCTATCTGTGCAAATAAAAATCATAAATGCTTAGACCCACAGGGTGTCGGTTCTATGTTAAAGACAAAGATCAATGTAAATCTTGGTGTTTCAAGGGACTGTAAAGATTATGATATAGAAATGCAAAAAGTAATGGAAGCAGTCAATATGGGGGCAGATGCTATCATGGATTTATCTTCCCACGGAAACACAGAACCGTTCCGTAAAAAACTGACTTCCGAATGTCCTGTAATGATTGGAACAGTACCAATCTATGACTCAGTAATTCATTATCAGAGAGATTTAGATACCCTTACTGCAAAAGACTTCATCGATGTAGTACGTCTTCACGCAGAGAATGGTGTAGATTTCGTAACATTACATTGTGGAATCACAAGAAAAACAATCGATCAGATTAAAAAGCATAAAAGAAAAATGAACATCGTATCCCGTGGTGGTTCTCTTGTATTTGCGTGGATGACAATGACAGGAGAAGAAAATCCATTCTATGAATATTACGATGAAATTCTTGACATTTGCCAGGAATACGATGTAACAATTTCTCTTGGTGATGCCTGCCGTCCGGGCTGCCTTGCAGATGGTTCCGATGTATGTCAGATTGAAGAGTTAGTTCGTCTTGGAGAACTTACAAAACGTGCATGGGAGAAAAATGTACAGGTAATGGTGGAAGGACCGGGGCATATGCCAATGGATCAGATTGCTGCCAACATGAAATTACAGTCTACGATCTGTTCCGGTGCACCATTTTATGTACTTGGACCGATCGTAACAGATATTGCACCGGGATATGATCATATTGTATCAGCCATCGGAGGAGCAATCGCTGCTCAAAACGGTGCTGCATTCCTCTGCTATGTTACACCGGCAGAGCACCTGGCACTTCCAAATCTTGAAGATGTAAAACAGGGAATTATGGCTTCTAAAATTGCGGCACATGCAGCCGATATTGCAAAAGGAGTTCGTGGTGCAAGAGAAATTGATGATAAAATGGCAGATGCCCGCAGAGTATTAGACTGGGAAGCACAGTGGGCCTGTGCAATGGATCCGGAAACAGCGAAGAAAGTCCGTGATGACAGAAAACCGGAACATGAAGATACCTGTTCTATGTGTGGAAAGTTCTGTGCAGTACGAAGCATGAATAAGGCATTGGCTGGAGAACATATTGATATTTTGTAAATAGTAATTTGTGCAGGCAAGAGGAGACGCTCCCAAAGAAAGAAGAGATCCTATATTTATGATCATATCAGACTCGGTCACTGTGAGTTGAATGTTCGCTGAATGGC
>CAKREJ010000173.1 GCA_934317185.1 uncultured Anaerobutyricum sp.
TCATTAATTGTTTCGCTGCCTTCCTGAAGCTCAATTTCTGTCATATCTTCTTTTAAGACACGAACATCAAGAGCGAGTGACTGGAACTCTTTAAGAAGTACCTTAAAGGATTCCGGAATACCTGGTTCAGGAATATTTTCACCTTTGATAATTGCTTCATATGTCTTAACACGGCCTACTACATCATCAGACTTCACAGTTAAGATTTCCTGAAGAGTATAGGAAGCACCATAAGCCTCAAGAGCCCAAACCTCCATCTCTCCGAAACGCTGTCCACCGAACTGCGCTTTACCACCCAGTGGCTGCTGTGTTACCAGTGAGTAAGGACCTGTAGAACGTGCATGAATCTTATCATCTACTAAGTGATGCAGCTTCAGATAATGCATGAATCCGATGGAAACCGGTGAATCAAATTCCTGTCCGGTACGTCCATCACGAAGCTGAACTTTACCGGTACGGTCAATAGGAACACCCTTCCATTCTTCTCTGTGATCACGGTTATCCCAGAGATATTTCATAATATCTTCGTTAACCTTGTCACCCCAGCGTTCTTCAAATTCTTCCCATGTCTTATTGGCGTAATCATTAGCCATCTCAAGAGTATCCATAATATCGTTCTCGTCTGCACCATTAAATACCGGTGTTGCAACATTAAATCCAAGCACCTTAGATGCAAGACTTAAATGAAGCTCTAAGACCTGTCCGATGTTCATTCGGGAAGGTACACCTAATGGGTTCAGTACAATATCAAGTGGACGGCCATTCGGAAGGAATGGCATATCCTCTACTGGAAGCACACGGGAAACTACACCCTTGTTACCATGACGACCGGCCATCTTATCACCAACAGAAATCTTACGCTTCTGTGCAATGTAAACACGCACAGACTTATTAACTGTCGGAGGAAGCTCATCGCCATTCTCTCTTGTAAATACCTTTGTGTCCATAACAACACCGTAAGCGCCATGTGGAACACGAAGGGAAGTGTCACGAACTTCTCTTGCTTTTTCACCGAAAATAGCACGAAGAAGTCTTTCTTCTGCAGTAAGTTCTGTCTCTCCCTTAGGAGTAACCTTACCTACCAGAATATCTCCGGCATGAACTTCTGCACCGATACGGATGATACCATTCTCATCCAGATCTTTTAATACATCTTCACTAAGACCAGCAAGATCTCTTGTAATCTCTTCCTGTCCAAGCTTTGTATCTCTTGCCTCTGCTTCATATTCTTCAATATGAACAGATGTATATACGTCATTCTGTACAAGACGCTCACTTAAAAGTACGGCATCCTCGTAGTTATAACCTTCCCAGGTCATAAATCCGATTAATGGGTTCTTACCAAGAGCCATCTCGCCGCCGCATGTGGAAGCACCATCTGCAAGAATATCTCCTGCTTCAACATGGTCACCCTTATTTACGATAGGTCTCTGGTTCATACAGTTACCCTGGTTGCTTCGGGAGAACTTAATTACGTGGTAAGTATCACGGATTCCGTCTTCTCGTTTTACGATAATCTCTTTACTTGTTGAGTACTCAACTGTACCTGCATGATGTGCGATAATACATACACCTGAGTCGCGGGCAGCCTTAGCTTCCATACCAGTACCAACAACTGGAACTTCTGTCTTTAACAGTGGTACAGCCTGACGCTGCATGTTGGATCCCATCAGAGCACGGTTCGCATCATCGTTCTCAAGGAAAGGAATCATGGATGTAGCTACGGAGAATACCATCTTAGGAGATACGTCCATCAAGTCAATTCTTGACTTTCTAAATTCAGATGTTTCCTCTCTGTAACGACCGGAAACATTTGTGTGAATGAAGTGACCTTCTTCATCTAATGGTTCGTTGGCCTGTGCTACTGTGTAATTATCTTCTTCATCCGCAGTAAGGTATACAACCTCATCTGTTACTACAGGGTTCTGTGGATCACTCTTATCTACCTTACGGTAAGGTGCTTCTACAAAACCATATTCATTAATTCTTGCATATGTTGCAAGAGAGTTGATCAGACCGATGTTAGGACCTTCGGGAGTCTCTACAGGACACATTCTTCCATAATGGGAGTAATGTACATCTCGAACCTCGAATCCGGCACGATCTCTGGAAAGACCACCAGGACCTAATGCGGAAAGACGTCTCTTATGTGTAAGCTCAGATAATGGGTTATGCTGATCCATGAACTGAGATAACTGAGAACTTCCAAAGAATTCCTTTACAGCAGCAGTAACCGGCTTGATATTAATCAATGTCTGTGGAGAAATAGACTCGATATCCTGTGTTGTCATACGTTCTCTGACAACTCTCTCCAGACGGGATAAACCGATTCTGTACTGATTCTGTAACAACTCACCAACAGCACGGATACGACGGTTACCTAAATGGTCAATATCATCATCATTACCAATACCATATTCCAAATGGATATTATAGTTAATAGAAGCTAAAATATCTTCTCTTGTAATATGCTTTGGAATCAGTTCATTGATATTCTTGCGAATCTGTGCTTTAATTTCATCTATATCATCATATTCTTCTAAGATTTTTTCAAGGGCTGGATAATATACTAACTCAGTAACGCCTACTTCCTCAGGATCAACATCAACAAAGCTTGTGATGTCTACCATCATACTGGAAAGGACTTTTACTTCTTTCTCTTCTGTTTCTACATAAACATATGGAACTGCTGCGTTCTGGATCATGTCAGCCTGTTCTTTTGTAAGTCTTACTCCTGCCTCAAAAATGATCTCGCCCGTAGAAGGATCAAGAACATCCTGTGCCAGTCTATGTCCTGCAATACGATTGCGGAACATTAACTTCTTATTAAATTTATAACGTCCTACCTTAGCAAGATCATAACGTCTTGCATCAAAGAACATACTGTTGATCAGACTCTCTGCACTGTCAACAGATAAAGGTTCGCCCGGACGAATCTTCTCGTATAACTTCTTAAGACCTTCCTGATAGTTTGTCGCTGTATCCTTCTCAAGAGTTTTTAAAATCTTAGGCTCTTCTCCGAATAATTCCTTAATTTCGGCATTGGTTCCAATGCCAAGAGCTCTGAC
>CAKREJ010000174.1 GCA_934317185.1 uncultured Anaerobutyricum sp.
ACTTAAAGCATAGGCGATTCCTTCTGCATCGCACGAGGTATCTTCTTTGTTCCATACTTCTTTTGCAGATGGTCCTAAAAGATAATTACCTTCCGGTGTTTTACAACATCCGCCGCCTTTAGATTCTTTGTTTTTTACATTCATCATTCGGTTCTCTAATTTACTACTGACAAAACCTAATTGTGGTTTATAAGGATATGTCTTTGCTTTGTCAAGGAGGACAATCGTTCCTTTTCTTGGATGAATGGTGTAAGAAACATCCCCTGCCATTCGAGAAATATCGTCAGCATAAACTCCGGCAGCATTGATTACATATTTGGTTTCTATGACTCCTTTACTCGTAACTACTGCTTGTATTCGTCCGTCGTGTACAATGTCACATACTTTTGTGTTTAACATAAATTTCACTTGATTTTCAGCGGCATTTTCAGCCAAAGCAATTGTTACTTCATAAGGTTCTACATGTGCCAAACTAGGAAGCCAAACGGCTGCAATTGGGGGGTTATCTAATTTTTTAAGTTCAGGTTCGATAGCCATTGCTTCTTCACCCGAAATATACCGTATACCATCTACTCCGTTTTCTAAGCCTTTCGTATATCGCCTTTTCAAGGCCAGAAGATATTCTTCTTCCCAGGCAATGTACATTAGCCCATTTCGCTGAAATTCAAACTGTAAATCTTTAGCCCATTCATCGTACATACGATTTCCTAAAATATTGAGTTTATGTTTTAATGTTCCCTTTTTCACGGCATGTCCTGGATGAATGTTTCCATTATTTGCTTTTGATGCACCCACAGAGACATCATTTTCTTTGTCTACAACAATACAATGAAAATCATATTTTGATAACTCTCTAGCAATTCCACAACCGATAACACCTGCACCGATGATGACGACATCTGTTTTTTGAATGATACCTTTTTTTCTACCTTCTTTTGCTATAGATGCATAGTCCTGCGGTGTAATAGTCAGACCTTTTACCGTCATTTCACTGACAACATTCTTAATTTTTGCATCTTCTGCAACAAAATGTCCTACATCAATCAATTGCTCCCATGTTTCACATTCTCCCGATACTGTTGCAATATTCCTTTCATTAATTCTTATCTCAATATTCAATTCGGGAAACTTATCTTTTACTTTTTCATTTATCCTCCTATTTAACGTATTCATAAAAATCCCTCTTTGTCTTTCAATTAGTGTTGTTCGTTATGTCTATTATTATAAGAAAAAATGTCCGTTTTGTCAATAATTATTTCCGATATGTCCGTTTATATATCTTTTTTTGTAACAAACAGGACATAAATCTCTTACAAATTTGTTTCTTGTTTTATGTATAATTGTGTTATAATAAGGAAAAAGTTAAGAAAAGGGTGCTTATTTATATGAAGAATCATCGGCAGGAACAAATATTAGAAATATTAAAAGAAAAGGGAAAAGTGAACGTACATAATCTTAGTGAGTATTTTTCTGTAACACCTAAAACAATAAGAAGAGATTTGGAATTTCTTGAAGAAAATGGAGAATTAGTTCGCATCCATGGTGGTGCAGAAATGACAAAAACGGATATATTAAGAGATAAACCTTTTGGGGTTCGCCTAAACATAGAAGCAGAAAAAAAAGAAAAAATAGGTAAAGAAGCCGCCATGCTTTTAAAGAATGGGCAACGAATATTTATCGGTGCAGGTTCTACTCTTGATTATCTCTCTTCTTATATTGATAATACGAATCGTTTGTATGTTGTTACAGATTCTATTACTGTTGTGAATCAGCTCAATAATCGAAGTGAGGTAGAGATTTTTATGATTGGCGGTGAAATTACAAAGCACATATTAGGAGCATCTGGGACGATTGCTGAAAATACATTAAAAAATTTTTGGTTTGATATGGCATTTATTTCTGCATCGACAGTAGATCAAGAGGGACATCTTTTTCATCGTGGACCGGCTGAATTTGGTATTTATAAACATTTAGCGGAACGTACAACAAAATTAGTTGCTTTAATCGATTCAACCAAATTAGGAAAACATAATTTTATTAATGTAGCAAAATTAAGGAAAAATGATATTTTGATTACAGATGAGGATGCTGATCCAGATTTTATTGAGGCATTGCGTTTACAGGGGATAGAAATCATTATTGCTAAATAAAAAAGTCATAAATACTATAGAAATTAATAAAAGAAGAGACTTCATGCGAGTGCATGAAATCTCTTCTATAGGGAAAGTGACTCTAGCTGCCTTTTCCTTTTATGTCATTATAGGGGAAATGGAAAAGGCGATTTCTAGAAAGCTACTTAACTCTTATTACTTTTTTTACTTCCGGACCATTACCATATCCTTTACCTAATGCTGTACTGATTCTAATCGTCAGCTTTTTCCCTTTCTGTGCTCCGTTAGGAACCCATACGGTATAACTCTTTTTACTTCCTTTTACCCAATTAGTAGCAACCCACATACCACCGATTTTCGGTACTTTTTTCTTTAAGGTTACTTTTACTTTATACTTCGTATAGGTATACGGTGGTATCCATTCATAACGTGAAATGTGTCCACCAACCCAGTGTTTTCGCCACCAGCCCTTAACGGTTACCTTTTTCCTCTGTACGATTTTTATAGACTTTACCGCCGGTTTTACTTTAGAGCCGGTCTTCATTGTTACGATATTGGATGGCGTTCCTGCCATACCGTTTGCATAAGCCTGTACACGGAATTTATAAGTAGTCAGAGGCTTTAATCCTTTTATAGTAACTGGATTACTGTTGCCACAGGAGAAGTATCCTATGGTTTTTGCTGTCGTCCATTTTCCTTTCTTTAAAACTTGAATCCTTACGGAAGTCTGTAACTTATTTGGATAATCTACCCAGAACTTTGCAGAATTATAACCGGTAGCTACCCGAGGCTTTTTCAATTTCTCTGCCGGACTGATGACATAAGTGGTAAAGGTCTTTCCGTTAGTAGTCTTAAAAGTGATCCATTTATGTTTGCCCGGTGCGGTAGCAGAAGATGGAATTCCGTCATAATCAACTCTATTTGA
>CAKREJ010000175.1 GCA_934317185.1 uncultured Anaerobutyricum sp.
ATAAATATACCAAGAAGTAATCCAACAATGCCAGCAAGTAATATAGCAATTCCTGCAATTTTAAGATGCTGTCCAAACAATTCCAGAAACCATTCTCTGCGTTCCATATAAATTTGAAAAATTTCTTTTAATAGTTCCATTCTGTCGATCCTTTTATTTTTCTATGCTGTCTGAGATTATTTTTTAATAATTCCCTTTTCAGTAAGATAATCCTTTGCTACCTGTACATCTTCTTTTCCTTCTACTTCTACTTTATAATTTAGAGAGGACATCTCTTTATCAGTAATCGAATTATCTAATTTCATAATTGCTTCTTCTAATCCGGGATGTGATTTTAATGTATCATTTCTTACAACATTAGAACAAAAATAATTCACCTGCAAATGCTTGTCATCTTCCAGAACACGTACATTATCATTACTTAATTGTGCATCAGTTGTAAATCCATTAGAAACATCAATATCTCCTTTTTTCAATGCTTCATATTTAAGACCAATATCAATATCCTTTACATCTTTAAATTTTAATCCATAAGTATCACAAAGAAGATGGAATCCATCTTTTCTTTCAATATAATCAGAATTACCACCAAAAACCAGCTCATCTGAAACTTTTGCCAGTTGAGAAGTTTTTGTTAAATTATACTTTTTCGCAACTTCTTCCCTCACAATAAGTGCATATGTATTGTTAAAGCCATACTGACCTACCCAGGACATATCATATTTATCCTTATATTCTTTCTTAAGCTGTTTCCACATATCTTCATCACTTATGCCATCTGAATCATGCTTTAAAACCATAATGTAACCAGAAGAAGTATATTCCGGATATAAATCAAAATCACCAGATTCCATAGCTGGCATAATATTATTCGTACCACCACCGATTCCTTTTGTAAGTTCTACAGAATAATCCGTACTATCTTCAATGACCAACTTTAACATTTCGCCTAAAATAAACTGTTCCGTCATAGGCTTTGTTGCAATTTTAATCGGGGTAGCTGACTCCTGCTTTGTTGCGACTTCGGTTGTACTTTCTGAACCAAGATTTTTACTGCTGCCACAACCAACAATACCCGCCATCATACCAAAAGTCATTCCTAGTGCAACCCATTTTTTCCATGTTTTTTTCATGCTTCTACACTCCTTTTTTGTTTTTGTGCATTTGGGGAATCTTTTTGTACTTGTTTTTGTAAAAAAATAATTCTAAAATCAAGTAAACAGAAGAATCCAAGAGTACATTTATTTTATATTATATCTTATTTTATGTCATTATTGTATCATTATCGACACTTTTTATGTAAAAAAATAAATATATTGCACAAAACAAATTATGCAAAGTATGTCATTACTTTAACTCCTGTACCATACTGTTTACGGCCGATGCAAACTTCTCTTTTACCTTTTCTTATAAACTGGTATAATAATTTTCGAAATCTACAGAAAGGCTATTTTATTATAAATGAAAAAAACATTTTTTTCTCACGATAAACATTTTTATGCGGCATTATTTCCATTACTTATTATTATTTCGCTGCAGAATCTTATTTCTTACAGTGTGAATATGGCAGATAACATCATGCTTGGGGCGTACAGTCAGAATGCTCTTTCAGGTGCAGCTTTGGTGAATCAGATATTTTTCCTTATCCAACAGGCTGCGGTTGTTATTGGTGATGGGCTGGTTGTTATTGCCTCACAATATTGGGGACAGAAGCGAATGGAGCCAATCCGGCAGATTACGGGAATGGTTTTGAAGATTGCATTAAGCTTAGGAATTTTTTTGATTATTTTATGCTCACTGTTTCCAGAAGCAATGGTAGGATTTTTTACGTCTGATGTAGCAATTTTATCCGAGGCAGGAAGGTATTTGCAGATTATAAAGTATACGTTCCTTTTGTATCTTGTGACACAGGTACTTCTCTGTGCACTTCGCAGTGTTGAGATGGTACAGATTGCATTTGTAATATCGTGTGTTTCTTTAGTAGTGAATGTAAGTATTAACTATATTTTGATTTACGGGAGATTTGGCTTTCCAGAATTAGGAATCCGTGGGGCAGCAATTGGCACGATGCTATCAAGATGTTTAGAGTTCCTTATTGTACTTATTTATGTGGCAAAAATAGATAAAAAATTGAAGTTATTTTCAGATAAAGCAGTGTTTCATATTAATAAATTATTACGTTCGGATTATGTAAAAGTTGCTGTTCCGGTTTTTATATCTGGAATGTTGTGGGCAATTTCCGTACCAATGCAGACAGCAATTCTCGGACATTTAAGTTCCGATGCGATCGCCGCAAATTCTGTCGCAGGTACATTTTATCAATATATGAAAGTTATTGTGCTTGCTATGTCTTCCGCTTCTTCTGTCATGATGGGAAAAGCAGTTGGCAGGGGAGATTTAGATGAGGTAAAAGCCGCAGCAAGAACACTCTCTGTACTTGATGTAGGTGTTGGAATAATTCTTGCTGCTATTCTTTACTTCACAAAAGACTTTCTTTTAGCACAATATACATTAAGTCCAACCGCTTCTCAGCTTGCAGAGCAGCTTATTATCATTATGGCAGTAATCATGGTTGGTATGGCATACCAGATGCCAGTTGGGTCAGGAATCATTCGTGGAGCCGGAGATACAAAGTTTTCACTTTATGTAAATATGATTAGTACATGGGGCATTGTGCTTCCGCTGTCTTTGGCTGCTGCTTTTTGGTGGAGATGGCCAATTACTGCGGTAGTTATCTGTTTACAGTCTGATCAGATATTTAAAGGGATTCCGATATTTTTAAGATTCCGAAGTTATAAGTGGATTCACAAGTTAACGAGAGTTTAAAATATTTTTCAATCTTTTATTTATTTGGAATTATACTCCGGATTTCTTCCACTTTCTACCTTCACAACACATCTCCTAGATGAACTGTATAATTCTTGCAAGCTCCATAACCACGACTTTCAGCATTACGCCACTGGACATCACATAAAACCATATTTCCCGCATTCGTTGTGATTTTGCGATTGGTGTTGCTACTGCTGCAA
>CAKREJ010000176.1 GCA_934317185.1 uncultured Anaerobutyricum sp.
TGCTCTGCACTCATATGTCCGCCGACTGTACGAAGTCTTAAAGAAAAATTATTTTTCTGTTTCTGACGCATAAATCCACCCTTTTTCAAGGTTGCATAATCTACTGCCATGTTATCCTCCTGTAATTAAATGAAATACCCTGTTTTTATGTTTCTAATGATTATTATATATTTTTTACAGCCTGTGTAAAGTCTTCAATCAAATCCTCAACATCTTCAAGTCCGACACTAATACGGATCGTATCATCATAGACTCCTGCGTGTTCCTGTTCTTCTTTTGTACTGTGCAGGTAAATAGTGGATGATGGATGAATGACTAAGGTTCTTAAATCACCGATATTTGTGGCTATCAGTGCGTATTTTAAAGAATTGATCAGCTTAAATGCTTTCTCTCTTGAACCTGCCCGGATGGTTAAGATGGCACCTCCAAGTCCTCTAAACTGTTCATCAACAAGTGTTTTATACGGACTGCTCTCTAACCCCGGGTAGTTTACTGTGATTCCCGGCAGTTTCTCTAATGCCTTTGCAAGTGTCAATGCATTGTTACAAAGTGCTTTCATTCGAATACCAAGTGTTTCAAGCCCTAAAATATTAAGGTAAGCGTTCATTGGTGCGAGGCACCCACCCATATTTCTCCACACATCGTTTCGAAGTCTTGCTGTATAGGCAAACTTTCCGTATTGGCTATATTCTTTCATTGCCGGATATCTCTCTTTATCCCATTTAAACTTTCCACCGTCCACGATAATTCCACTGATTGCATTTCCGCTTCCGTTGATATATTTTGAACTGGAATGTATTACGATATCCGCTCCTGCTGATAATGCATTTACAAGATAGGGAGTCGCTGTGGTAGCATCCGCAATAAATGGTACTCCATTTTCATGAAGAAAATCAGATACTTCTTTAATATTTACTACATCAAGCCCCGGATTGCCAATAATCTCTCCGAAAACTGCTTTGATATTTGGATTTAGCACCGTCTTAATCTCTTCCACTGTAATGTGAGGAACATAATGTGTCGTGATACCAAATGCCTCTAAATCTTTGAATAAATCAATCGTACCGCCAAAGAGACCGCTTCCTGCGATAATCTCATCTCCGGCACTTAATATATTAAGTAATGCCGATGTAATAGCTGCCATTCCGGAAGCACAGGCAACAGCACCTGTACCTCCTTCTAATTCATTGATTCTTTGTTCAAATGCCGCAACTGTCGGATTACCGATTCTTGTATAGGCAAATCCCGGTGCTTTATTTCCAAATACTTTTTCAAGATGCTCTGCAGAATCATAAGAAAAAGCACTTACCTGACTGATACCCGGAAGTGTTGCTCCATCCGGGGTATTTCTTCCTGCTTTACCATGAAGAAGCTTTGTATTAAACTTCATTTTCATTTCTCCTTTTAGATATGGCTCGCAACACCGTAGACATCTTCCGCATATTCTGTAAGTTTACGGATTGTCTGTACTGTACTGTCCACATCTCCTTTTTCTCCTTCTTCCCAGTGCTTGATATACTTGCTGTATTTTGCTAAAGAGCCTTTTATTTCTTCTTTATTCTTTAAGTCTTTGTTCAGAACAAGTAATACGATAATACCCGCTCTGTTTAAATGTCTTACGACAAGTCCTACCGGCTCATCATCCTTTGGTGCATAAAGGTAGGTATGTCTTCCACCTAATGTCAGTTCTTTTTCTACCTGTTCTACAAAGCTTCCTGTGATATTCTCATCTGAAAGATCAAATGGAATTGTTGCTGCTCTTTGTCCTTTAATCACAGCACGAAGCTGATCTGCTTTCTTTCCTGCTTCCTGTCCGTCTTCTTTAATTTCTGTAACAACACCGCAGGCAGAAGTCATATTTGTTACACGGTCAATCAGGATTAATTCTCCTAATGTCTTATGTTTACTAAACTCATCTGCCACAACACGATCGACAAATGTAATCTCACATTCTGCAATCTCATTCTTTCCTAAAGAATCGGCAGTTTTCTTTTCCCCTGTATTTACATCAATAGCGTAAAGGATTTTTGAAACGATACCAGGTACTAATCTTGTTCCTAATTTTACAAAATAATTCTTTCCGCTTTCCAGTTTATCATCATCCATCCAAAGAAGTGTTGCTTCAACGGAAGAAGTTACTTTTTCTCCTGCACCTGCGGCTAATACACATCCTCTTGATACATCCACTTCTCTGTCAAGCTGAATTGTTACCGGCTGTCCTTTTTCTGCAGACTGTACCTCTTTGTCTGTCACATGAATGGACTTAACGTGTGCTTTTTCCATACTTGGCAATGCAGTAATTTCATCGCCGACCTTGATGCTTCCACTCTCAATCTGTCCCTGGAATCCACGGAACTGATGATTTGGACGACATACTCTCTGTACCGGAAGATAGAAACCTTCTTCCTGATTCTCATCAATATCAACCTGCTCTAAAATAGAGAGGATTGGTTTTCCTTCATACCAGTTCATGTTGTCAGAAGCTTTTGTTACGTTATCACCTTCTGTAGCAGATACCGGAACGATATATACATTTTCCAGTCCAAGTTCTGTCTTTAATACTTCAATCTGTTTTTCAATTTCACGGAATCTCTCTTCACTGTACTTCGCAAGATCCATCTTATTTACAGCAAAAATGAAATATTTAATTCCCATTAAAGCACAGATTCTTGCATGACGTCTCGTCTGTACAAGCACACCCTGCGTTGCATCAAGAAGGATAACGGCTAAGTCTGCAAAAGATGCTCCTACTGCCATGTTTCTTGTATATTCTTCATGTCCCGGAGTATCTGCTACGATGAAGCTTCGATTATCTGTTGTAAAATATCTGTAAGCTACGTCAATCGTGATACCCTGTTCTCTTTCTGCCATTAATCCGTCAAGCAGTAAAGAATAGTCTATTTTTCCACCACGACTTCCCACTTTTGAGTCAAGCTCGAGTGCTTTTTCCTGATCTGTATAAAGAAGCTTGGAATCATACAGGATATGTCCGATTAATGTTGATTTTCCGTCATC
>CAKREJ010000177.1 GCA_934317185.1 uncultured Anaerobutyricum sp.
GATTTTTCCGTAGACGTAAAGCCGGGTCAGAAAATCGCAATTGTCGGTCCTACCGGTGCAGGAAAAACAACAATGGTCAAACTGCTTATGCGTTTTTATGATGTAAATAGTGGTCAGATCCTTTTAGATAATCATGATGTTCGTGATTATAACAGACGTGATCTTAGAAAAGCATTTGGAATGGTATTGCAGGACACATGGCTTTATAAAGGAACTATCATGGAAAATATTCGATATGGACGTTTGGATGCAACAGATGAAGAAGTTATCGAGGCAGCGAAAGCAGCTCATGCAGACAGCTTTATCCGTACTTTGCCGGGAGGTTATAATATGGAGCTTAATGAAGATGCGAGCAATGTATCGCAGGGACAAAAACAGCTCCTTACGATTGCGAGAGCGATTCTTGCAGATAGTAAGGTGATGATTCTTGATGAAGCAACATCGTCTGTAGATACCCGTACAGAGGCATTGATTCAGAAAGCTATGGATAACCTTATGGAAGGAAGAACAAGTTTTGTAATCGCACATAGATTGTCTACGATTAAGAATGCAGATGTTATTCTTGTAATGAAAGATGGAGATATTATCGAACAGGGAAATCATGAAGAACTGTTAGAGAAAAATGGTTTTTATGCGCAACTGTACAATTCACAATTTGAGGCGGCATAATAGAAAAAAGACACATTCAAATATTTGAATGTATCTTTTTTGAAGTCCTGAAGGAAGATGTGAAAGAGAAGGAGGAAGGTTTCCTGTAACGAAACCTTAAAAATACTTAAGATGAGCTTTTCTTTTCTTTTTTTAAATGAAATACGGTATAATATAATAATATAATTACGGGAGCAGCGTTAGCTGCGGAGTAATTCGTGAGATCATGATAATTTTACAAATTATTTAGAGAGGCGGATAAATTTGGAAGAGAATAGTTCAAGTATTTTAGTGGTGGATGATAATCCGGAAATTCGGGAGATTATACAGGTATTACTCGGTGGAGAGGGGTACCTGGTGGAGACTGCAGGGAACGGTGTTAAGGCATTGGAGATGCTGGTACTTCGAGAATATGATTTGATCATTCTTGATATTATGATGCCGGGATTGGACGGGTATCAGACCTGTCGCAAGATAAGAGAAGAAAGCAATGCTCCCATTTTATTTTTAAGTGCAAGGACGAAAGACAGCGATAAGACGCTGGGTTTTTCAAGTGGAGGCGATGATTATCTGGCGAAGCCTTTTTCTTATAATGAACTAATTAACCGGGCAAAGGCATTAATCCGGCGATATCAGGTTTATAAAGGAAAAGAGGAGAAGGTAGAAGAATTCAAACATTTTTCCTACAAGAATCTGGTAGTGAATGAAGAGTCGAAAAGTGTATATTCAGACGGAGAGTTATTAGAGCTTACGGATACGGAGTATGCAATCCTGCTTTTATTACTGAAAAACCGGCATCAGATATTTTCAGCAGAGAGACTTTATGAGGCTGTCTGGAAGGAGAATTTTTATTATGGTGCGGAAAATACCGTGATGGTACATATTCGAAATCTTCGAAGAAAGGTGGAACAGGATTCTAAAAATCCGATGATTATAAAAACTTCGTGGGGAAAGGGGTACTATTGTGATTAAGAAGGTAGGAGTCAAGGCGAAAAGCTGGATGATTCATACACAATTAATGGTTCTTATTCTTTTAACAGGAATGGTGAGTGTTCTTTTATTTGAAGTTTTATGGTTGAATAAATGGAATATTTATGAGTATGTTCGGCAGATTCCGGGATTACATGATGTATCTTTGGATGAAGAATTTTGGGAAGATTTACGGACGGAAGCGACAAAGTATGACATTCCTTCCTCGGAAGATGATAAAGCAGGAATCAAGAAGATTCAGCCATTTCTTGAGCAGGGAGATAAATATACCGGAATTTATATTTATACGTTAAAAGAAGGAACCTACATAACCGGAAGGTTCCCAAAAGCGTTAGATAATGCAGCATTTAGTACGTTTTTTGATATGGGTTATCAGCTTACCGGAGGAGAAGGCGAGGAAACGTATGAATTCCCGATGAAGTTTAAGAATGGATATGCAACGGTAATGGTGTGGTTTTATCACAGAGTCCGCTTTATTTATCCATACTGTATCTTTTCATTAACGGCTAGTATCGGTTTGTTTTTCGGAGTGATCTTATTCTTCATAAAAAAGAAAATGAATCTCGTTGCGGAGTTAAAAGATGAAATTTTGAGGATGGCGGCAGGTAATCTCAGGGACAGTGTACCGGATATGGGGCAGGATGAGATTGGAATTATTGCACAGGAACTGGATAATTTAAGAGCCGCATTGCAGGATACACTGGTGCGGGAGAAAGAGAGCCGCAGAGCAAATCAGGACTTGATCACAGCGATGTCCCACGATTTAAGGACACCTCTGACCATTTTAAATGGATATCTAGAAGTACTTCGCCTGAACAGAAATCCGGAAATGCATGAGGAATACCTGAAGCGTTGTCTGCAAAAGACTACGGATATTCGGGAGATGACAGATAGAATGTTTGAATATGCACTGGTGTTTGAAGAAGGGGAAGATCCAAAAGTAAAGGAAATTCCAATAAAGTTTTTCAGAGATTGTATTAATGAGCATAGTGATTTTATACATCTGGCAGGATTTCAGACGAAGACGGAGTATACTTATGTTGAAAGATGGATTACGGGAGATAAAGGAATGATAAAGCGGATTCTCAGTAATCTTTTTTCTAATATTTTAAAATATGGAGATAAAGCTACTCCGGTATCTATAAAGGGAAGCTTTACGAAGCAGTCATATATTCTTGAAATATCTAATGCCATAAAGCAGCAAAATACCGGAGTAGAAAGCAATCATATCGGATTAATGAGCGTGGAAAAAATGATGAACCAACTCGGAGGAGAAAGTGCATTTTCGGAGGAAAATGGCTTATTCTCTGTAGAATTAAAATTCCAGTTGATGAGTTGATTCTTATGATA
>CAKREJ010000178.1 GCA_934317185.1 uncultured Anaerobutyricum sp.
TTTATGCGTTTTTAATCCTGATTTTTCACTGTGTTAATACCCCTTTTTAAGATACAAAAGGAAGTATATATGTTACCCAAAGGTGGCTTAACGGCATGGCAAGTATCATGGCCGGTATCATATCTGCAACAGGGAATTCTTTTACCTTCATCATTCTGAAACCGGTTGCTACAAGAAGCACACCGCCACAGGCTTTGAAATCACAGATCATCGTTTCTGTACAGAATGGATAAATCGCTCCGGCAAGTAAAAAGAGCAACATAAATACCATAAACTGAGGGATTGCAATCACACAGGTTACAAATCCAAGAACGCAGGCAAAGATTAAAGCAGTTGGCAGATCAAGAATCGTCTTGGCTAAAAGAATACTGTGATCGCCGGTCATTCCGGCAGTGATACTTCCGTAAATTCCGGTACCGCTTGCACAGAATAATACGATAGCAGTTACTAATACACTCTGGTATTCTGCATCTTTTATCCCCTGACCGGGAATAATCTTAGAAATAATCTTTTCCATTCCCATTCCCATCTTTTGAATAATAGTACCGAGGTGAATGGCAAGTCCTATTACTGTTCCTAAAATGACAGAAAGGATAACAGCAGGCATGTTCTTCATCAAGGCAATGGAACTAATACCCATAGTCATCGCACAGGCTCCAAAAACCAAGTTGAGATTTGTCTTGAAAGATTCACTTAATCGAGGTCCGATAAAGGTTCCTAAAACTCCACCGATAACAATCCCAAGACAGTTCACAATAATTCCGATTGGCATAAAATATATTCTCCTTCTGATATAAAATGTTGATTATAATACATTAAAATCAGTCTATAGTATACTAGAAAGGAACATTTTCTGCAACATCTATAAGAGGCTCGACTCCCTCCTCTTCTCGCTTGGCAAGAAAAGCCTTTAATTCCTGGGCAGGCATATCAAGACCTGTGTAAAGTTTAAATGCACCGGCACCCTGCCATAAAAGCATACCCTTTCCACCGATAACGTTCTCTTCTTTACATCCGTTTGCTACAGCGTCAGCCATAAGTTTTGTTACTAATGGATGGTAAATAACATCATATACAACCATATCTTCATGGAATACGCTCATATCACTGATAAGAGACTGACCATCAAGAGCAGGAGCCATTCCGACACAGGTTCCGTTGATGAGAATATCACAGTGACGTACTTTTTCATGCATAAAATCGGTATCGCTTAGTGGATGGAACTCTAATTTACACTTTACTCCGTCCTCCATCATCTTCTGACCGATAGCGGCAACATGAGCAAGTCCTTCCTTACTTCTGTTAAATACAGTGATGGACTTAGCTCCATCTAAAGCACACTGTACCATGATAGCTGTTGCAGCACCACCGGCACCAAATAAAACAATATCTTTATCTACAATTGAAACATTGTGGTCTTTTAAATCTAATACAACACCCATACCGTCTGTGATGTGACCTGTCAATACGCCATTATCATTAACAATCGTATTAACAGCACCAACGAATCTTGCAGCATCAGATAATTTATCCATGTTACGGCATACCTCTTGTTTACATGGCATAGTAACATTGGCACCACGCATATTAAGACGTCGCATAGCAGCTAAGGAATCTTTTACCTGGGATGCATCAGTATCAAAGGCAAGATAAGCACAATCAATTCCGTAATAATTAAAGCAGAAGTTATACATGATCGGTGAGCCGGAATGTTTGATAGGGGTGCCGAATACACCTAAAAGTCTTGTTTTGCCTGAAATTCTTGTATCCATAATAATTCCTCCATAAATATAATAGTAAAGCACTTTTATAATGTGTCAAAAAATCAACACTTTAAAGCGTGTAAGTGCTTGAAAACTAAAATACCATTTTTTAACGATAATGTCAAGAAAAATCATGCAAATTTTTTCAAGCAGTTTTATTTCCGCAAATCTTTGTAAATCTACTATTTGACATTACATAGTACCTAATATAATATAGTATCAACAAGGAGGCACAAATAAATGAATGCACAGTTTAAGAAAGGTGTACTGGAGCTGATCGTACTTGCGGCAGTAGAACAAAAGGATATGTATGGATATGAGCTGGTTGCAGAAGTTTCTAAAGTAGTGAATGTAAAGGAAGGAACCATTTATCCTATTTTAAAGCGGCTGACGAATGAGCATTATTTCGAAACATATCTAAGGGAATCAACAGAAGGCCCACCGAGGAAGTATTATCATCTAACTGCTGCGGGGATTCTTCATTTAAGAGAATTAGAAAAGGAGTGGGAAGAATTTTCCCGAAATGTGAACAGATTTTTAAAGGAGAGATAGTGGATGTTAAAGAAGGAGTTTTTAAAAGAGCTGGAGGACCGGCTTCAGATGCTTAATGAAAAAGAGCGAAAAGATATGATAGAAGAATATTCACAACATATCAGTATGCGTATGGAAAGTGGAATGAAAGAAGAAGAGGCAATTGATGATTTTGGGAATATTGATGATCTGATTGCAGAGATTCTTGATGCCTATCATTTGGATCCGGAATACGAAGTGAAAAATAGAGGAAAAAAAGGAAAGACAGGAGTTGCAAATTTACTGCCAAAAGATTTTTTAGAAAAAAGAATGAAGGAAAGTAAAGAGAGCAATTTTAAAAGGAACAAAAGAGCCGATAGAATGAAACAATCTAAGGAAAACACAGGACAAAAAACAGAGAATATAGCGAATAAAGCCATAAAAACGAGTGGGAATGCTATTTCATGGAGCTGGGATAAGATAAAAAAGCTTTTCTGGATTTTTGTAAAAATCATATTAGTTTTTCTGGTACTTCCTGCAGCCTTTATTGATGTGGCAGGATTAGTCGGTCTGGGAACCTTAAGTGTTATGGCATTTCAGGGCTACCCGGTTATCGGATGTGTTATCGTTGCGCTGGGAGCTGTTCTTAGTATGACAGCATATATTCTTTTTTTATTTAGCTA
>CAKREJ010000179.1 GCA_934317185.1 uncultured Anaerobutyricum sp.
TTATTTGTGGATTTTCCATGGAAACACAAAATATGCTTGAAAATTCCCGAAAGAAATTAAAGAAAAAACATCTTGATCTAATCGTAGCTAATAATCTGAAAGAAAAAGGTGCCGGTTTTGGGACCGATACCAACAGGGTTACAATCATTTCAGAGAATGAAGAAAAGCGTTTAGAACTAATGTCTAAAGAAGAAGTAGCAGATGAGATATTAAACTACATCCTGAGGATGAAGTAGACAAGATTAAGACGGACTCTGGAAATTTTGTAAAGTTTCCAGAGTTCTGTCGTTTGAAGAATTTTCTAATATTCTCTTGAGATTGAAGAAGAATTTTTGCTTTTTATAAAACGAAAGGCGAAAAATATTAAAACTTTATTAAATGTCATTTACTTTTAGAAAAGTTGTGTTTTAGAAAAGTATTTATGTTATAATTGTATCAAAATAAATAAAAAGAGTATTGTCGGAGAAGGCAGCATAATTGGGATTTTCTATTATCAAAAATTATAGAAGACCACAATACTGTGTGGGCGAAAAGTACTCCTGTTGCAGGCGGGTTTTCCTTCACATAAGTGTTACAGGGAAACCAGTAAAGAATGGAGAGGTGTTATGAAGCATGTTTTGATAATAGAGGATGAGAGATCCATTGCAGATTTGGAAAGAGATTATTTGGAGATTAATTCTTTGAAGGTAACAATCGAGGAGACGGGTAAAGCCGGGTTGCGTAGAATTTTAAAGGAAGATATTGATCTGATTTTACTAGATCTGATGCTTCCGGATATGGATGGGTTTGAGCTTTGCAGAGAACTGCGTCATAAGACAGACATACCAATCATTATCGTTTCAGCAAAGCGAAGTGACATAGATAAGATAAGAGGATTAGGTATTGGAGCAGATGATTATATCACAAAGCCATTTAGTCCAAATGAGTTAGTGGCAAGAGTAAAAGCACATTTAAATCGTTATATCAGACTTACCAGAAAACGTATCGATGTAAATGAATGTATTGAATATCCGGGACTAAAGATTGACAGATCTGCCAGAAGAGTTTTTGTGAATGGGGAGGAGAGATTTTTTACGACGAAGGAATTTGACCTTCTTACCTATCTTGCAATTCATCCAAATCACGTATTTTCCAAAGATGAATTATTCAGTGCCGTATGGGGAATGGACTCTATGGGGGAGATAGCAACTGTGACAGTTCATATTAAAAAGATTCGAAAAAAGACAGAGAATGCCAGTGTAAAGGAAGGATATATCGAGACTGTCTGGGGGGCAGGGTATCGTTTCAGAGTTGTAGATGATGGTGTTAGTTTAGAACTATCAAAAGAAGATCCTGCAACTGTGCTTTCGTTTTGACAAATTAAGTAAGAGAGCTTCTTCCTCTAAGTATAAACGAAGGTAGCAGAGGAATTACCAAAGAGGAATTTAATACAAAGAGGAACTTAATGGCAGTAGTGGGTGAGATACCGACTGTCAGTTGAAACGATAAAACAGGCATTTTTGAAAAAAGATGGAAGTTATAGAGGAGTAATTAATAAAACATGGTAAAGAAAAAGAGAGTTCCGATTATATTTGAAGATGATGCGATTATCGTATGTGAGAAACCTGCCGGTATGCCGGTACAGAGCGATCATACAAGAGATTTGGATGTACTTACCATATTGAAACACCATATTTTTGAGGAACAAAACAGTGAGGAAGAACCATACCTTACCGTTGTCCATCGTTTAGACAGACCGGTAGGAGGTCTTATGGTACTCGCTAAGACAAAAGAGGCGGCTGCAAACTTAAGCGAACAGATTCAAAAATTTGAATTTGAAAAGAATTATCAGGCAGTTGTGTGCGGTAATCTTAGAGAAGACTTTGGAACTTTTGAGGATTATCTTTTGAAGAATGGGAAGACAAATAAAACAGAAGTAGTAAAAGAAGGAACGCCGGATGCAAAGAAGGCAGAACTGGATTATGAGCTGATTGATTCTATAGAGACAAAAGAAGGAATACTTACATGGGTGCTTGTTATTCTTCATACTGGTCGCCATCATCAGATACGGGTACAGTTTGCCTCCAGGGGATTGGGTCTTTACGGTGATACTAAGTATAATCCTCTTTTTCAGAGAACGAAAAAGAAGTATAAAGAGATTGGATTATATTCTACCAGACTCTCATTTCTTCATCCTGTAACTGGAGAGCGAATGACATTTAAGACAGAACCATCCGGAGAAGCATTTGAAAAGATGGATGTTGAAGCTTTTTAATCTATATTTTCTATGCTTTATAAGGGCATATTCTTGACAAATCAGAGGACTTATTTTACAATAAAAAACAGACTGACAGAGCGGATTGTTGCGGGAATTAAAGCAGCAATCCTTTATCTTTGTATCGTAAAAAGCATATTGGATACATGTTATATAAGGAGAAAGGAAATATTATGGCAAAGGAAAAGAAGCTTGTAGAAGCAATCACTCCAATGGATAAAGATTTTACCCAGTGGTATACAGATGTAGTAACAAAGGCAGAGTTAATTTCTTATTCTAATGTAAGAGGATGTATGATTATTCGACCAAGAGGATATGCAATCTGGGAGAACATTCAGAAACAGTTAGATGCAAGATTTAAAGAAACAGGTGTAGAGAATGTATATCTTCCAATGTTAATTCCTGAGGGTCTTTTACAGAAAGAAAAAGATCACGTAGAAGGTTTTGCTCCGGAAGTAGCGTGGGTAACTCACGGCGGAGAAGAGAAGCTTGCAGAAAGACTTTGCATTCGTCCTACATCAGAGACTTTATTCTGTGATCATGTAAAGGATATCGTTCATTCATACCGTGATCTTCCGGTTGTATATAACCAGTGGTGCTCCGTACTTCGTTGGGAAAAGACAACTCGTCCATTCCTTCGTTCTTCTGAGTTCTTATGGCAGGAAGGACATACTTT
>CAKREJ010000180.1 GCA_934317185.1 uncultured Anaerobutyricum sp.
AAAAAGAGAATGGCTGGCAGTCTTTGCATCGCTATTTCGGGAAGTATTCTTTGTAATATAATCTTTACCGTTCTTTCGGTTCACACACTGGGACATACTCTTACAGAACATTCGGCGTGGCCGGTTATTAAAATGATGCAGCTTATTCGAATGCCGGGTGGATTTTTGGAACGCTTTGATATATTGCCGGTTGTCTTTTGGCTGTTAGGTATGACGGCGGTTCTTAGCGGTTATCTTTATTATGGGAGAGAGCTTTTGGAGAGTATCATAAAACGCAGACAGATATCGGTGTTATATACGGGAGCAGTTATTGTATTGCTGTTGCTGCTTGCCTGTTTTGTGGAAAGCCACACTTTTTTGTGGAATTTTTACCTGAAATATAAAGCGTTTGTGGATTTTCCGCTGTCCTTACTTGTGCCGGTTACTGCCGGCTTGTTTAGGACGAAGAAAAAGAAGAAAAGTTTAAATAAAAGGGAAGTATTACAATTAAAAAAAGGAATAAAGTGTATTTTAGTTCTTTTCATATCGTTTCCGGTTCTTTTTTCTGTAACAGGCTGCCAGCGGCTTACGGATATCGAAGAAAAGGCATATATTTTGTCGATGTATGTGGATTATCCTTCTAAGGAGGAAGGGGTGTATGAATTTTGGCTGGCACATGCGGATTTAAGTAAAATGGAAGAGCGGGACGATGAGTTTCCGTGTCAGCTTACGAAAATAAAGGCAGGAAATATGCAGGAGTTAGAAAAAAAGTATCTTGAGATCATTCCGGGAGAAACAGAATGGAATCATATTTATACTATTTTTTTAGGGCCGGGAATGGCAGCGGACAGGAAAGTCTGTACCCGTTTTTTGACAGAGTGGGATAATGCGTGGCAGAAGTCTCCGAATGTTCTTCTGGCATTATGTCCTGAAGAACCGAAAAGTCTGTATAAAATAAAGAATATTCCGGATGGTGCTGCCGGACAGGAGGTGAGTCTTCTGGCACAACAAAATAAAAAGATGACAGGGGAATCTATTTGTGAAACACCGATAGATTATCTTCGTTCTATAGAGCAAAAAAAGGATAAGATTCCTTTGTACCGGATTAAAATAGAAGGTGGGAAGCTGGTGATAGGACAGGGTGTAATATAAAGAGTTTTAAAAAAGTATGAAGCGTTGAAAAGTTGTCTATGATTTATTTATGAATACATTTACTAAAAAAATATCAGCGGTTATGATTTTAATTTTTTTGTTATTAAGCTGTGGAGTCTTATGTCAGGCATATGTGGAGCAGACGTATGCATTATATAATAATTCTCTGCGATTTCATGTGAGGGCAGATTCGGATAAAAAGGAGGCACAGGAAAGGAAGTTGATCGTGCGGGATGCGGTTCTTTGCTATGTAAAGGAGGATGTAGCTAAAGCACAGTCTGCACGGGAATTAGAAAGCTGTCTTGCCAAAAAAACAGAGGAAATCGCACGGGTGGCAGCGAATGCAGCAGATGGAAAGCAGGTTCGGGTTTATTTTGTAGAGGAAAGATTCCCGCTGCGTTGTTACGGACTGGCGATTTTTCCTGCAGGCAGGTATCGGGCATTACGCATAGATATCGGAAAGGCACAAGGGCATAACTGGTGGTGTGCCTTTTATCCGAAGCTTTGTTACACGCCAAAGGAAAAGGTCACACGATCAAAACTTGGGAAAATGATTTCTCATTTAATTAAGCGTTCTCCTTTTTTGTCTCTTGAATTCGATTCCGGTGATGGGGTATAATCTTAATTGGTGCATTAGCACGTTGATATTAGCACAGGATGGAACGCAGAAATGAAGAATAGAATAAATCGTATTTCCCGTCTGTTGTGGACAGGAAGCATTTTTTTATTAATACTTTGTCTGGGAGGCTGTGGCAATTCCCATGAGGGAAAGGGTGAATTAGCTGTACAGTCAAAAGAAGAGGCAGAAACAAATACAAATTCCGCTAAGAAGAGTCAGGAGACAGAGGAAGATGTTCCGGATTATTATCATAACGGAAAGCTTTTTCTTCCAAGAGCCGATGGCACAGTGGTACAGGAGAAAGAGGGCGTGAAGCTTGATCTGTCCAATACGGATCAGGGATATTTTATGGTGGCGTATACAGGGAGTGCATCGCAGCTACTTATACAGGTAGAAGGAAGCGACAATATCCCTTACCGATATTATTTTAAGCCGGATGGGAAGTACAGTGCCTTGCCACTTACTGCCGGAAGCGGGAATTATGCAGTGACGGCATATGAGAATGTGGGAGGCAACCGTTTTGCGGTTATTTTTACGAAAACCGTAGATGTGAGACTGGAGAATGAAGTACTGCCATTTTTATATGCTAATCAGTATGTGAATTTTAATGAAAATACAAAGGCTGTCGCATTAGCAAAGAAGCTTACGAAGGATAAGACGGAGCTTGAGGCAGTGCAGGAAGTGTATCAGTATGTGATAAAGAATATCGTGTATGATGATGAGAAGGCGACAACGGTGAAAAGTGGTTATTTGCCAAAAGTAGATGAGACACTAAAGACGAAAAAGGGAATCTGCTTTGATTATGCAGCTCTTATGACGGCGATGCTTCGTTCTTCGGGACTTCCTACACGTTTAGATATCGGTTATGCAACGAATATCTATCATGCATGGATCAGTATTTATTTAGAGGAACAGGGTTGGGTAGATAATGTCATTAAGTTTGATGGGAAGGAATGGACGATGATGGATCCGACCTTTGCCGCAGGAGGCGGAGACGGAATACAGGAGTTTATTACAGATTCTTCAAATTATAATATACAATATGTGCATTAA
>CAKREJ010000181.1 GCA_934317185.1 uncultured Anaerobutyricum sp.
GTTATATCAAATGGGGGATTGAATCCCTATTATACTGGCACATCTAATATATTTTTATGGTTACAATGCTACATTATACCATAAATCAACACACTCTGCCAATTTTCACTTACCTCATATATTTTTTGCTTTTTACCGTGTTGAATTATTATTTCTTTTTTTCTTCAAATGCGTTATAATGTCGGCAAAACGATACGGATTCACATAGTCAGTACACAACTGATAACGGAATCACAAAAGGAGGACACCACCTTGAACCCGCCAAATGCTATTTTACATGAATTATTAAATCTTGCTGAGATTATGCTGACAAACGGTGCTGAAGTCAGTCGTGTAGAGGAAACTCTCACCCGCATGGGACATGCTTATGGAGCAAGCCAAATGAATGTTTTTGCTATTACTTCAAGCATTGTTGTTACAATGGTATTTGTTGAAGGAGAAGAATATACACAAACCCGTCGAATTACTACTCCTGTCGGCACTGATTTTTTAAAGCTTGAACAGGCCAATGCACTGAGTCGTCATTGCTGTGCGTCTCCTCTTTCCCTTTCCGATTTGAAAGCTGAGATAAGAAAAATTGCAAAAACTAATCCCGCTCCTTATACGATCTATCTGGGAAGCATGCTTGGAGCCGGCGGTTTTTCTGTCTTTTTCGGTGGAAGTATTTTAGATGGAGCGATTGCTGTCATCTTTGCTTTTGTTCTTTGTTTTTTACAAAGACATATGAACTTTTTATGCAGCAATACTTTCGTTCTTCAGTTTTTCTGCTCTCTTTTTATCGGTACCGGCATTTGTATTACCGCCCATTTTTTCCCGATGATCCATGCAGATAAAGTTATGATCGGAGATATTATGCTACTGATTCCCGGTATCCTCATGACAAACTCTATCCGGGATATTTTAATCGGAGATACGATTTCCGGCATTATGCGGCTTGTAGAATCCCTCCTTTGGGCCGGTGCTCTTGCCTGCGGATTTATGTGTGCTATCTGGTTTGTGGGAGGTGTATTATGATGCTTCAGTTCTTTGCGGCTTTTATCGGAGCAGCCGGATTTGGTTTTTTGTTTCATTTGCAATTTAAACATATCTTTCCTGCAGCTTTAGGAGGTGTGCTAACCTGGGTTATTTATGTTATCGCCACTACTTTTGGATTTGATACTTTTATTTCTTCTCTGTTTGCCAGTGCCTTTGCCGCTATCTACTCCGAAGTTATCGCCAAGATAAGAAAGGCTCCGACAACCCTGTTTCTCATTATCTCTGTTGTTGTTCTGATTCCCGGTGGCTCTCTTTACTACACAATGAGCTATGCAGTCCAAAAACAATGGCATGAAGCCGCTCTGTACGGTTCCCAAACCGTTCAGTGTGCACTGGGTCTTGCAATCGGAATGAGCTTAATTTGGATATTCCATGATATGGCACATCGAATTTATAGTTTAATTCATTAGTAAATAAACTTAAGAAATTACCCTCTTGACATTTTATTGAGTTTTGATTATAGTTAAGCTACTTATACGACTGACGGAAGTAAGTGGAATAAACCACATGGAGTATGAGAAGCTTATTCAGCCGACCGTCTGGGCAATTCTTGTCTGGATGTCGGCTTTTTTTATCTTAATCAAGAAGCCCCCACTTTGGGTACTATTCTATCCGACATCCCAGAAAGAAACATTTTTAAATCCTTATATCAGATATACGAAATGTGTTTGTTAAAATTATATCAGATATGCATCATTCTACGATTTGATATTTTTTGTCAACAAGTTCAAAAACAAAAAAAATAAAGACTTTTTAACTGTTTTTGCTACATATGTTCAAAAAAAAGAACACATAATAGAAAAAAATTGTTTGACGATTCACAAAAATCATGGTAATAATGAATTGTTAGGTATAGTTAACTTAGATAAGTTAAGACTAATTTATGTATTCGATACAGCTTATCTAACAGTTTTATTAATAGTTTAGTAAACATATTTTTAAACCTTGACTTAAGGATTACAAACAGGGAGGTCAATTAAGATGTTACAAAAAGAACAATGGCAGGGATTTAACGGACGTATCTGGAGAGAAGAAGTTAATTTAAGAGAGTTCATCCAGGATAACTACACCCCATATGATGGAGATGCTTCTTTCCTCGAAGGACCTACAGAAGCTACAAACGCACTGTGGGATGAACTGCAGAAATTACAGAAGGCAGAACGTGACAAAGGCGGTGTCCTTGATATGGATACCGAAATTGTATCAAGCCTTACTTCTCACAAACCAGGTTATATTTCTGAAGCTTTAAAAGAAAAAGAACAAATCGTAGGTCTTCAGACAGATAAGCCTTTAAAGCGTGCCTTTATGCCATTTGGCGGCATCCGTACTGCGGAAGAAGCCTGCACAACTTATGGTTACACACCTGATCCAAAGTTGCATAAGATTTTTACAGATTATCATAAAACACATAATCAGGCGGTATTTGATGCTTACACTCCTGAGATGAAAAAAGCCCGTCACAATAAAATCATTACCGGTCTTCCAGACACATACGGTCGTGGACGTATCGTTGGCGATTATCGTCGTGTCGCTCTTTACGGTATCGATCTGTTAGTTGAGGACAAGCAAAAAGATTTCGCAAACTGTGGTGACGGAACGATGACCGATGACGTTATCCGCTTAAGAGAAGAAATCTCCATGCAGATTAAGGCATTAAAAGATATGAAAGTTATGGCTGAAAGCTATGGCTATGACATTTCTGAACCTGCCTCTAACGCAAAAGAAGCGGTTCAGTGGACATACTTTGGTTATCTTGCAGCAAT
>CAKREJ010000182.1 GCA_934317185.1 uncultured Anaerobutyricum sp.
ATTTCAGAAGCAGATGTAGCAGCTCTTAACGAAGGTAAAGAGCAGTTAATGAAAGATGCACAGTCTTTATTTGCTAAAATGTATGAGCAGGCTGGCGGAGCAGCAGGTCAGGCCGGTCCGGGACCACAGCCTGGTGCTGATGCAAATGCAACTTATAATGCAGATGATGTTGTTGATGCAGATTATAAAGAAGTGTAAACAGATAGAATGTGTTTTATAACACTTGTTAAAATGTAAATATTCCTCTTTCTTACTCCTGCCTGTATTTACAGGTGGGAGAGAAAGGGGAAATTTGTTTATCTCAGTCGAGAAGACTCCCATCTTTTTCAGGTGGTGAGTGTCGGCTGCTCGACTTGAACAAGGAGTTCCCAGTGTATTGTATCATTCATAATTATTTTGATTTTTCGAAGCACCTATGGTATCTTAACTATTCAGGAACATAAAACTTTATGAATGATAGAGTACACCAGGTTGGAGGATAAAATGGCAGAAAAAAGAGATTATTATGAAGTCTTAGGCGTAGATAAGAATGCGTCAGAGACGGAAATTAAGCGTGCATATCGAAAGGTTGCAAAGAAGTATCATCCGGATATGAATCCGGGAGATAAAGAAGCAGAGGAAAAGTTCAAGGAAGCTGCAGAAGCTTACGAAGTACTTAGTGACCCGGAAAAAAAGAGTAAATACGATCAGTTCGGTCATGCTGCATTTGAGCAGGGTGGCGGTGGAGCCGGCGGCTTTGGCGGCTTTGATTTTGGTGGAGATATGGGAGATATCTTTGGAGATATTTTTGGTGATTTCTTCGGCGGTGGCAGAAGAGGCGGCGATGCCAGAAGAAATGGTCCAAGACAGGGTGCAAACCTTCGTGCCGGTGTCCGTATCACATTTGATGATGCCATCCGTGGTGTAGAAAAAGAATTAGAGATTACTTTAAAAGAAGAATGTAAGACTTGTAACGGAAGCGGAGCAAAACCAGGAACAAGTCCGGAAACCTGTCCAAAATGTAAAGGAACCGGTCAGGTAGTATTTACACAGCAGTCTATGTTTGGAACGGTTCGTAATGTTCAGACTTGTCCGGACTGTAACGGAAGCGGACAGATTATCCGTAACAAATGTAGCGATTGTTCCGGTACCGGTTATATTAAGGTTCGTAAGAGAATCAAAGTGCCGATTCCAGCAGGTATTGATAATGGTCAGAGCGTAAGAATTCGTGAAAAAGGAGAGCCAGGTATCAACGGTGGACCAAGAGGAGATTTACTTGTTAATGTAACGGTATCTCGTCATCCTAAGTTCCAGAGACAGGAATATGACATTTATTCTACAGAACCAATCACATTTGCTCAGGCAGCACTTGGAGGAACAATCAAGATTGATACAGTGGACGGTCCTTATGAATATACCTTAAAACCGGGAACACAGACAGATACTACAATCCGTCTGAGAGGAAAAGGTGTTCCTACCCTCAGAAATAAAAATATACGAGGAACACATATCGTAAAATTTGTTGTTCAGGTTCCTGAGAAAATGAATGCGGCTCAAAAAGAGGCACTTCGCAAATTCCAGGAAGCAATGGGTGAAGTTGCCCCTTCCGAAAAAAAAGAAGAAGCTCCTCATGAAAAGCACGAAAAACACAAAAAGAAAGGTTTCTTTAAGAAGTAGGAGGAAAGCTTATGAAGTGGAATAAACTCACCATTGAAACAACAACTGCAGCAGAGGATATGTTAAGCTATGAGCTTTCTGAGATGGGGATGGAAGGCGTTGAAATAGAGGATCATGTGCCGTTATCTGAGGAAGATAGAAAGATTATGTATGTAGATCTTCTTCCGGATGAGATTGCACCGGATGATGGAAAGGCTCGTATTTCCTGTTATGTGGATGAGAAAGAAGATTTACAGGCGGTTATTGCAAAGGTAAAGTCTAAAATCGAAGAGTTAGCAGCATTTTTACCGATGGGAAGTGGTGAAATTACGCTCGGAGTAACGGAGGAAGAAGACTGGATTAATAACTGGAAGGTATTTTTTAAACCATTTCGTTTGGATGATAACATTGTGATTAAGCCAACCTGGGAGACTCTTGATGATAAAAAAGACGATGATATTGTTATAGAAATTGATCCGGGAACTGCATTTGGAAGCGGTTCTCATGAAACAACAAAGCTTTGCATCTCCCAGCTTAAAAAATATATTAAAAAAGATACAGAGCTTCTTGACGTTGGAACAGGAAGTGGTATTCTTTCTATCATTGGATTAAAATTAGGTGCTCATCATGCGATGGCAACCGATATTGATCCGAATGCTATTCGTGCAACGGAGGAAAATTTTGCAATTAACAAAGTGGCAGAGTGTGCAGAAGTGCAGCAGGTTAATATTCTTGATAAAGACGAAGCAGACCGTTTTTATGAGAAAAATGATGGAAAGAGATACGATGTTGTAGTAGCTAATATCCTTGCGGATGTTATCATTCCACTTTCAGGGATTGTCACTCCATTATTAAAAGAAGACGGTATCTTTATCACTTCCGGAATCATCAACACAATGGAAGAAGCTGTAAAGGAAGCAATGCTTGCTAATAATTTTGAGATTCTTGAAATTAATCATATGAAAGACTGGGTAAGCATTACGGCAAAACCAAAAAGATAATTTCTCCTTTTTCTACCAAGTGAGCTTTTTTTTGCGTATGATTTCAGTCATTTATAGACAATAAGTGCAAAAAGGGGGA
>CAKREJ010000183.1 GCA_934317185.1 uncultured Anaerobutyricum sp.
TTTGGACAGCATCTTAAAATTGCAGGAATTGCTATATTACTTGCTGGCATTGTTGGATTACTTCTTGGTATATTTATTGCAGAAAAGGAATTTATGGCCCCGGTTATTTTAACACTGGCAAATATTTTTTATACGATTCCATCTATCTCTTTACTAGGAATTTTGATACCTTTTACCGGAATCGGAGATAAAACAGCAATCATTGCTTTGACTCTATATGGATTGATGCCTATGATTCGAAATACATACACCGGTATACGGGGCGTCAGTCAGGAAATCATACAGGCTGCCCGTGGAATGGGAAGTACCAATATTCAAATTTTATGGAGAATTAAATTACCGCTGGCTCTCGGTGTTATTCTGGCAGGGATACGAAACATGGTAGTTATGACTTTTTCTGTGACAGCGATTGCGGCATTTATTGGTGCAGGAGGTTTAGGTGTAGCCATTTACAGAGGAATTACCATCTATAATCCGGCACTTACTTTCGCCGGAAGTGTATTAATAGCTCTTCTTGCTCTGATTGCAGATTTATTACTTGGAATACTTGAGAATTATGTAAAGAAGAGAGGTGTATCGCAGTGATTCGAATGGAAGATGTATCTTATAGCTACGGGGAAAAGGAAGTCCTGCATCACTTTAATCTTCATGTAAAAGAAGGAGAATTTCTTACAGTAATCGGCTGTTCCGGCTGCGGAAAGACTACAATGCTAAAGTTGATTAACGCACTCCTTCTTCCTACCTCTGGAACGGTTTATGTACAGGGAAGTGATATTACGAAAACAGATCACATTGCATTGCGTAGAAGCATTGGTTATGCGATTCAAAATAAAGGACTTTTTCCACATATGACAGTGGAGGATAATATCGCTTATGTATTATCTATCAGTGGACAGAAAAATAAAAAGCAAAACCAAAAGCGTGTTTTAGAACTTTTGAATTTGGTAGGACTTGAAGAATCCCTTTTAAAACGTCGACCAGCCGAACTATCCGGCGGACAGCAACAACGTGTCGGTATTGCAAGAGCTTTGGCTGCAAAACCACAAATTATGCTGATGGATGAACCATTTGGTGCTTTGGACGAAATTACCAGGAAAATGATGCAGAAAGAACTTCTTACCCTTCATAAAAAGTTAGGCTTAACTGTTGTTTTTATTACACATGATATAAGAGAAGCAATGAAGCTGGGCGATCGTGTTCTTGTAATGGATCAGGGAAGAGCTGTACAGTTAGATAGACCGGAAGTGATTCTTGCCCATCCGGTCAATGCCTTTGTACAGGAATTGATTAGTGATTAACTCATTAAAACAGAAGTAATAGATTTTAAAATGTAACATTTGTTACTACTTTTTTGAGCTACAGAATAGTAAAATAAACTATATTGATTTTAAAACCATATTTGCAAAAATAAAGGTACAAAATGCCATTTTGTGAATATGGTTTAAATCTTAATAAATTGATTTTACAAAGCAAATGAGGTGAAATACTGTGGAACAGACGAAATTAACAGAACTGTTAAATAAAGTAGCTTCCGGTGATATCAGTGTAGAAAAGGCTGCATTAGAGTTGAAGACAGAGCCGTTTGAAGATCTTGGTTTTGCCAAGCTTGATCATCATAGAAAGATTCGGCAGGGAGCAGCGGAAGTAATTTATGGTGCGGGGAAAACTCCGGAACAGATATTAAAGATTACAGAAGCCTTTCGTAAAAAAAGTGATAATGCTGTATTAATTACAAGAATGAGTCAGGAGGCTGCTAATCTCATAGGGGCAAGTCTTCCGCTACATTATAATGCACTTAGTAAAACGGGTATTGTAGGAGAAATGCCGAAGAAAGACGGAAATGGAAAAGTAGTCATTGCAACAGGAGGAACAAGTGATTTACCTGTTGCAGAAGAAGCAGCCTTAACCGCAGAAATTCTTGGAAATGAAGTTGTAAGAATTTATGATGTTGGTGTTGCAGGTATTCACCGCCTTTTAGCTTATTCAAAAGATTTAATGAGTGCTCAGGTTATTATTGTCATTGCGGGTATGGAAGGTGCTCTTGCCAGTGTAGTAGGAGGACTTGCTGACTGTCCGGTTATTGCAGTACCTACCAGTGTTGGATATGGGGCTTCTTTTGGAGGATTATCAGCCCTTTTATCAATGCTTAACTCTTGTGCGAGTGGTGTTAGTGTTGTCAATATTGATAATGGTTTTGGTGCTGGCTATATGGCAAGTATGATTAATCATGTATCTGTGAAAAATCCAGAAAATTCACCTATGCATCAACATCATTTACATGAACATTCATAAAAAATAAAGATCACTATAAAATATAGAAATGTAAAGGAGAGTAGTTATAATATGAAAACATTATATTTAGAATGTAATATGGGTGCCGCCGGAGATATGCTTACGGCAGCACTTACGGAATTAATGCCTGATCCGGATGCTTTTGTGCAGCAATTGAATGATTTACAGATTCCTCAGGTAAAGATTAAGCGAACAACGATAGCAAAATGCGGTATTATGGGAACTCATATGGAAGTAACCATAAATGGGGAAGAAGAAAAAAGCGTTGATGTGCCATTGCATATGCATGAACACCATCATGAGGGACATGATCATATGCATGAACATCACCATGAAGATCACCATGAAGATCATGAACATATACATGAACATCATCATGAGGGACATGACCATACGCATGAACATCATCATGAGGAGCA
>CAKREJ010000184.1 GCA_934317185.1 uncultured Anaerobutyricum sp.
GCATAGCAGTAAACGTAGTCATCACTGTTTTCTGCTGTCTGTGTCTGTACTGTAGATACACTTGCTGCTTTTACAACCGCTGGAGTAATACTGGAAAATACAGTAGTACAAGTCATTGCAAGAGCGAGAGTACCTGCTACAAGTAATTTGTTTCTCATAAGTTCCTCCTTATATTATAATTGGTATTTAAGTTAGTTTATTCTAACGAAAAATATAATAATATACTATTATTAGCCATGTCAAACTGTATATGTATTAATGAAAAAAGTTCTCATTTGCTTATAAAAAAATTGCATTGTCAGAATATTTTCTATATAATGTATAAAGTTAGAAAGAACTAATGAAAGTAAGTTTTAAAATAATGGAGGATTGTTGTGATAAATTTTAGAAAAAAAGCAACGACGATATTGCTGGCTGCTGTGTTGGCTATAGGAATGCTTTCCGGATGTAAAACATCGGGAGATACAAAAGACAGTAAGAATGACAGCAAAAAGGCAGTGGAGCAGACAACACAGGCAGAAGCGGATACAGATAGTAAGTCTCAAAATGGAGAGGATACATCAGAATCAAGAGATATTTTTGCGATGGATACGTATATGACGTTAACTGCTTACGGGAAGAATGCCAAGAAAGGTTTAGATGAGGCGGTTGATGAGATTAACAAGATTGAACAGCTTGTTTCTACCGGAATTGACAGCAGTGAGATTTCACAGATTAACGAGAATGGAAAAGGTTCTGTCTCAGAAACAACAGGGTACCTGATTAAGCGTTCAAAAGAGATTTATGACAGCACGAATGGAGTGTTTGACATTACGATTTATCCGATTATGCAGGCGTGGGGATTTCCAACGGAGAAGTATCGTGTTCCCGGAAAGAAAGAGCTGAAGAAGTTAAGAGGATTGATGGGGGCAGATCATGTTTTATATGATGAGAAAAAACAGGAAGTGACTTTAGATAAGAAAGGAATGAAGATTGATCTTGGAGGGATAGCCAAAGGATATACTTCTTCGAAGGTAATGGATATTTTTAAAGAAAATGGGATTTCGAGTGCGGTAATCAGTCTTGGCGGTAATGTGCAGGCACTAAATGGAAAGCCAGATGGTTCTGACTGGAGAGTAGCAGTTGAGAATCCTGCGGATACGGGAAGTTATCTGGGAGTGCTTTCGATAAAGAATAAGGCAGTGATTACTTCCGGGGGATATGAGCGTTATTTTAAGCAGGATGGAAAGACCTATCATCATATCATTGATCCGGCTACCGGATATCCGGCAAATAATGGTCTGACTTCTGTTACGATTGTATCAGATGACGGAACACTTGCAGATGGTCTATCTACATCATTATTTATTATGGGACCGGAAAAAGCACAGGAATACTGGAAAAAGCACAGCGATGAATTTGATACGATTCTTGTAAAAGCTGACGGAAGTATTTTAGTTTCTGAAGGAATCGCAGAGCAGTTTACAAGTGATTCTGATTTTGTGATTATAAAAAAATAACAGCAATAGTTCCATTCAAGAATGCCGGTCATTCTCGAATGAAAGACAGTTTTTAAGAAAAAATTTGGAAAGCTACTAAAATCTATTAAAAGAAAGGGAAAAATGATGAGAGAAAAATGGAGGAAGTATGTTGAAAGATTTAAAAATCTTGGCAGTAAAATTTCAGGGATGAAGGGAATCACAGCGATAATTCCGGCAGTTTGTCTGGCGGTTCTTATGGCGATGGTGCTTACTGGATATAAAACACCACAGGCAAAAAAGTATGAAGCTTCCGAGGCGGCAGATATCAGTCAGATCAAGGAAGCACTTGCGAAAGAAAGTACGGCGGCAGTGACAACAAAAAAGAGTACAGCAAAGAAAGGAAAGAAGGGAGCCATTGATTTAAAAGATGGAACTTATAAAGGTTCTGCAAATGGATATGGGGGAAAGGTTACGGTAAAGGTTACGGTAAGTAAAAAGACGATGACAGCAATTGATGTTGTCAGTGCACCGGGAGAGACAGATTCTTTCTTTAATCGTGCAAAAGGGGTTATTGATGAAATGCTTACGGCACAGAGTACAGACGTAGATGTCGTATCTGGTGCAACATACAGTTCAAACGGAATTATCGGTGCGGTAAAAAATGCACTTTTTGGGACAGAGTCCAATAATGCGACAGCGGCATCAGCGAATGGTAGTAATGGAAATAATGTGGCTCCGAGTGTTTCTAAAGTAAGTGAATCGGGTACATGGAAGGATGGAACGTACACTGGCTCTGGCAAAGGATTTGGGGGAACTATTTCTGTAAAAGTAACAGTAAAGAATGGAAAAATTAAGAGTATTAATGTGACAAGTGCTTCAGGAGAAACGGCATCTTATTTTAACAAAGCAAAAGGAATCATTCCAAAAATAATCAGCGGACAGACCACAAATGTAGATGCAGCTTCCGGGGCAACGTACAGTTCAAATGGAATTATTAAAGCAGTAAGAAATGCACTTTCAAAGGCAGAAACAAGTAGCGGTACGAAGAGTAAAAATAAGAAAAAGAAGAAAAAGAAGAAAAGCAAAAAAAATAAGGAGAAAAATAATAATTCCGGCAACAATAATAATACTGCACCGGCAGAAGGGTACGAGGATGGAACCTATACAGGAAGTGCAGCCTGTAAAGGAGAGCAGTTTAAAGAATATGCAGTCACAGCTAATGTAACGATTAAAAATGGAAAGATTTCTGC
>CAKREJ010000185.1 GCA_934317185.1 uncultured Anaerobutyricum sp.
TCCGGATGGAACTGTACTGTCATAACATTCTTTCCAAGATAATGAACTCCTTCTAATGTACCATCATTTACATTAATGAAGCTTACCTCTGCAACATCTCTGTCAAGAGAATCTTCCATTACCATATACCCATGATTCTGTGAAGAAATGTAAACCTTTCCGGTTTTCAAATCCTTTACCGGATGATTTGCACCACGGTGTCCGTACTTCATCTTCTTTGTATCAGCTCCATTCGCAAGTGCCATAAGCTGATGTCCAAGACAGATACCAAAAATAGGAATATTCGTAGCAAACAGCTTCTTTAATTCTTCAATAATCTCTACACATTCCTTTGGATCTCCAGGACCATTAGAAAGCATGATTCCGTCCGGTTTTGCCGCAATAATCTCTTCGGCCTTTGTGTATGCCGGATATACTGTAACCTCACATCCATGCTTATTCAAAGACTTCTCAATATTTTTCTTTGCTCCAAAATCCATGAGGGCCACTTTAAAACCATCTCCCGGAAGTACTCTCTTCTCCTTGCAGCTTACTTCACGCACAACTCCACTTACTCTGTATTCTTTGAGCTGCTTTACTACTTCGTTTAGATCAAAATCTTCTCTAGTAGTAATCATTCCGTTCATAACACCGTGCTCTCTTAAAATACGGGTCAGATGTCTTGTATCAATCCCTGAAATACCAGGAACATCGTATTTCTTTAAGAATTCATCTAATGTCATCTCATTACGGAAGTTACTTGCCAGCTTCGCACATTCTCTTACGATAAGTGCCTTAGGCCACGGATGAACAGACTCCATGTCCTCCATGCAGATTCCGTAATTACCAATTAATGGATACGTCATAACAACGGACTGTCCTGCATAGGATGGATCTGTAAGTATTTCCAGATACCCTGTCATAGATGTGTTAAAAACTACCTCACTGATTACTTCTCTGGCTGCTCCAAAACTTTCGCCGGTCAGCACAGTTCCATCTTCTAAGATTAGAAATGCCTTCATGATTTACGTTCCTTTCTATATTCAATCATTTGCAACTGCATATTAAGGAAAATGCAAAAAAGCAGTGTAGTAAACTTCCCCTGATTAGACCTCTTTGCAAAAAAAAAGACGGGTTCCCCCGGCTCCTTGTGCGAAAAATATATTGATCAAACAAATCGGCCGGGAACGTGTCTTTTCAGACTTGCGAAGAAAACTGACTAATCACGTTGCCGCTCTTTGCATAAATACTTAAATTGTACAAATTCTAGCATACATCGCATACAATTACAAGAGAGAAGGGCGAAAAACTACATTTTCTATCTTTCGCCGCTTCTTTCCCCCCTTTCCCCCATATTACTTTGTGCATAATTCCGATAACTAATTTTTAGGCAACAAAAAATTATGTCAGCTCCGCAATTCGGCTTACTGCAACATATATCTGACTGATTTTATACCAGGTTGCAAAATCCACAATACCGGTTACCGGCAGATGAAAAATCTTCTGAAAAGCCTTTACAGATTTTGCTGTTTCCGGTCCATAAATACCATCTACTCTTATTTTAGGAATTAACGGATAATCTCCTGCGATCACATTAAGCTGTTCCTGTATTTGCCTCACTTTTTGTCCTGATGTTCCATTCGTCAGCTCGTATCCCGGATACGATGCCGGAACACCCGAAATTGTCTCTGCCTCATTAATATACATATCATCTCCATAATAGTACCGTAAAATCTCAATTGCAGAAAGTCCGTCATCCCCTAAGGCTTTCGAACCCCACTGGCTCATAAATTCGGGACAACTTACTTTCTTTCCGTCACAATACTGCGTAAGGATTGGCTGTGTCACTTCTGGTCTTGAGAGGTAGGAATTAAAAATTTCATCTACTACATTGCTGATGGAGTCATAAGTGTTTTTGCCGTTAATCCACTTCTGATCAAATGCAGTAGAGGATGTAATAGTAAAATCTTTACCTTTGCCTCTGTACCACTCCGTATATACTCTGTTTAACGTAAATGACATAATCGCCAATATATTTGCTTTCAATGTTTCTTTTGGCCATGTGGAATATATTTCACAGGAAGCTACATTTTTAATATAATCTTTATACAGTACATAATAATTTTTTGCCGTATTATCGGAAACAGCTCCATCATGTACTATAACATACTCCGGAATTACAACCCTGCTCAGTACGACCTCACCTGTTGCCTGCACATCCTTAATCTCACTCTCTGCGATTTTTGGTGGATAATCTCCATATAATGTGTGCGGTCCGATTGCAAGAACTTCATACGAAGCCGTTTCTGTAATTGTCGGTTCCAAAGAAAGATTCTGCAAAGCGAGTTGTCCGGAAAGCATCTGACTTCCTGAAACTTCTATTGGCTCAAAGCCCGGAGCCGTCACTTTTAAATTATACTCGGAATATGGCTGATTGAGTCCCGGTTCCATCGAATATTCCAAAGGCGGAGTCTCTAATTCAATCACATCTGTCTGCCCCGATGAATCTGTTTTTAACACTTCTAATATTTTATCCGGTTCCCCCGTAGAAGAAATCTCCACGGCAGCATCCATAATCGGACGCTGTCCCCGATTCGAAACAAGCGATACCTGTAAGGTTCCGATATCTGGCATAATGATACACCTGCGTTTTTTATTATAATATTCTGAAAAAAAACAACTGTGACAAAAAACAAATCCTGATTTGTTGGAATGACGGACGAAAAA
>CAKREJ010000186.1 GCA_934317185.1 uncultured Anaerobutyricum sp.
ATTTTTAAACCAAATTTAAGAGTGAGAAGAGTTCTTGCTACAAAAAGTGGCTATTTCACATGAAATATAAAATATTGTGGCAATATATTGATAATTAGTCCTAAAGCCATAATATTCAGCGAAATATTACTAAAAACAGAAAAATATTCCCATTGCAGATAATCGATAATCTATCAAAATAGCCAATTTGTTCCGTCCTCTCCCCCTCTTCCCTCCTATACTATTTAGTTCTCATCTTCAGTTTAGCAACAGACAGAACCGCAGAAATAAAAGAATCCTTATTTGAAGAATTGATGAAAAAACAGAAAAATAAAAAAGTATATAGTAGCAGATGTGACCTCGGAGCGAGTAAAGAATGTAAGCTACTAAGCGAACATTCTTCACACAGCGACTACTGGCACAGATGCTACTATATACTTTTTTATTTTTCGTCCGTTTTCTTTAATAAATAAGGATTCTTTTATTTCCGGGGTTCGTCCGCTGTTATGAACTAAATAGTAAGAATTTTTTTGGCATTTTCCACTCGTTCTTTTGTTGGTGGATTAATTCCTTCTAGTGGATAGTCTAATCCAAGTTCTTTCCATTTATAAATTCCCATTGTGTGATATGGGAGAATTTCAACTTTTTCTACATTAGAAAGAGAGTGAATGAAATCAGCTAATCTGGTTAAATATTCATCTTTATCGCTTCGTTCCGGGACGAGGACATGGCGAATCCAAATCGGTTTTTTTATGTCAGAAAGATAGCGGATCATATCGAGAATATTTTTATTGCTGCGACCGGTTAAAACTTTATGGCATTTGCTATCAATGTGTTTGATATCTACTAATAAGAGGTCGGTGTATTTCATTAATTCCTGAAATTTAGAGAAGAAAGGTTCTTTTCTTGTAAATGGTCCGCCGGCAGTGTCAATAACGGTGTGAATTCCTTTTTCTTTTGCTTTTTTGAAAAATTCTAATAAAAAATCAATCTGTAATAAAGGTTCTCCACCGCTTACGGTAATGCCACCGCCATTTTTCCAGTAAGCACGATAGCGTAGGGCTTGATTTAACAATTCATCAGCACTTTTCCATATGGCTCCGTGTTCGTCTGTCATTTTCCAGGTATCCGGATTATGGCAGAACTGACAACGCAAAGGACAGCCTTGTAAAAAAACAATGAAACGAACGCCCGGTCCATCTACAGAGCCAAAACTCTCTGTAGAATGAACGAGAGCCATCGCATTTTTATCACTCATAAATAACACCTCATAATATTTTCATTATAAAAATAAGTTACCTTTCTACTTCTACTGCAGTGTAAAAATAAATTATCAAGGAGAAAGCAGGTAGCAGCACATAGACAGGTGCATATCAAATATTAAAATATCCTAATGAAGAAAAAAGAGAATACTTTTATCATTCCGTACTATGGAAATTTGACCGTAGCCGCTTCGAACTGCTTTTTTCGAAGCGGCTGTTTTATCGGGCAAAATGGAATGTTCAGTACGGTGCATAAAAGTATCTCTTTTTTCTTCATTAGGATGGGAGCTGACTAGGCTATGCACCGTTTAGGTTCCTCATCCTGCTTTCAGTATAAATTATTTTTACTACATTCTATCATGGCATGTTCTTGCAATAACATCTAACTGCTGTTCTTTTGTCAGTGAGATGAATTTAACGGCATAGCCTGAAACACGAATTGTAAAGTTTGCATATTCTTCTTTTTCAGGATGTTCCATAGCATCAATGAGTTTTTCGACACCGAATACATTTACATTTAAGTGATGAGCACCCTGTGAGAAGTAGCCATCCATAACATTTACCAGATTATTGATACGTTCTTCTTCGGAATGTCCGAGAGCATCTGGGTTGATTGTCTGTGTATTGGAAATACCATCTAATGCCCATTCATAAGGAAGCTTTGCTACAGAGTTTAAGGAAGCCAAAAGACCACTTTGTTCTGCACCATAACTTGGATTTGCTCCAGGGGCAAGTGGTTCGCCGGCTTTTCTTCCGTCCGGAAGGGAACCGGTTGCTTTACCATATACTACGTTAGAGGTAATAGTAAGGATGGATGTTGTAGGTTCGGAGTCACGGTAAGTATGGAATTTCTCCAGTTTTTTCATGAATGTCTGGAGTAACCATACGGCAATATCATCGGCACGGTCATCGTCATTTCCATATTTAGGGAAATCACCAGTTGTTTCGTAATCCACAACAAGACCTTCTTCGTTACGGATTGTTTTTACTTTTGCATATTTAATCGCACTTAAGGAGTCTACTACATGTGAAAATCCTGCAATACCAGTAGCAAAAGTACGACGTACATTTGTATCAATTAAGGCCATCAAAGCGTATTCATAGTAGTATTTATCATGCATATACTGGATAAGATTTAATGTATTTACATATAAACCTGCTAACCAGTCCATCATAATGTCATATTTATGCATTACATCATCATAGTCAAGATATTCGGAAGTGATCGGTTTGTATTCCGGTCCAACCTGCTGCCCCGTCTTTTCATCAACCCCACCGTTGATTGCGTAAAGAAGACATTTGGCAAGATTAGCACGAGCTCCAAAAAACTGCATTTCCTTACCGGTCTGTGTAGCAGAAACACAGCAGCAGATGGAGTAATCATCGCCCCATACCGGACGCATTACATCATCATTTTCATA
>CAKREJ010000187.1 GCA_934317185.1 uncultured Anaerobutyricum sp.
GAGTTTACTATAATGAACAAAGTAATTATTGTAGGCGGAGGGGCAGCCGGTATGATGGCTGCCATTTCTGCGTCTAAGGAAGGGAAAAAAGTCTGTATTCTTGAAAAGAATGAGAAGCTTGGCAAGAAACTTTTTATTACGGGAAAAGGCAGGTGTAATATTACAAATGCCTGCCCGGCCGAAGAATTTCTTACTCATGTAGTGACAAACCCTCGTTTTTTATATAGTACATTTTCTCAGTTTAATAATGAGGATATGATAGAGTATCTGGAAAAAATAGGTCTGCCGATAAAAACCGAGCGGGGTCAGAGAGTCTTTCCGCAATCAGACCGGTCTTTCGATGTGATACAGGCATTAAAAAGAGAGTGTGAGAAGGGCGGAGTAAAGATTTATTATCATACAGAGGTAAAAGAATTGCTCTTTAATGAAGAGAAAGATACGTGTACAGGCGTACTTTTGTCTGATGGCAGGGAAATGACAGGAGATTCTGTAATTCTTGCCTGCGGAGGATTTTCCTATGCATCTACAGGCTCTGATGGGGCAGGATATGCTCTTGCGAAACAGGCAGGACATAAAATTAAATCGATCGAGCCGTCGCTTGTTCCTTTTGAGATGAAAGAGAACTGGTGCAAAGATTTAATGGGACTTACCTTAAAGAATGTTGCGGTTCGCATAAAGACAAAGAAGAAGACGATCTATGAAGGATTTGGAGAATTTTTGTTTACGCATTTTGGCGTGAGTGGACCTCTTGTTCTTACCGCAAGTACCTGTCTTGGCAAATATCAGAAGGAATTACAGGCAGGAGAGTTAAAGCTGATTCTTGATTTAAAAGCTTCCCTTACGCCAGAACAGTTAGATAAACGTTTTTTGAGAGAGTTTGATACTTACCGCAATAAAAATATTTCCAATGTGATGGAACGTCTGCTTCCGAAAAAGCTGATACCGGTCTTTTTAGATACGGCACAGATTCCGGAAGATAAAAAGATAAGAGATATCAGCAAAAAAGAAAGAAGACGCATGATTGAGCTGATGAAGAATTTTGAGATGCATATTACAGGTGTTCGTGGCTTTAATGAAGCGATTGTCACAAGAGGCGGTGTGAATGTAAAAGAAATTAATCCGGCAACGATGGAATCGAAAAAGGTGAAGCAGCTTTTTTTTGCCGGAGAAATTATGGATTTAGATGCCGTTACAGGCGGATATAACCTGCAGATTGCATGGACAACAGGGTATGCAGCAGGTAAAAATGCGTAAAGAAGACGTAAAATTTAAAAATTTATAAAAAAAATGGTTTTTTTTTTCGGAAAGATATGTTACACTAGTCAAGTGTAGGTAAAAGTGAAATCACTGTGTGAGCAGTCAGGTTTCAAAAGAATGGGAGGAAATGTCCATGTACAGTATAGCAATTGACGGACCGGCAGGAGCCGGAAAGAGCACGATTGCAAAGGCAATCGCAGAAGATATAGGTTTTATATATGTAGATACCGGGGCAATGTACCGGGCGATCGCTTTATATTTTTTGCGTAAAGGTATCGATGGACATGACAGGAAGCTTGTCGCAGCCGAATGTCCGAACATTCATGTAACTTTAGAGTATGATGAGGAAGGAAAGCAGCAGGTCATTTTAAATGGTGAGAATGTTACCGGATTAATTCGTAAAGAAGAGGTTGGTAAGATGGCATCTGTTACCTCTGCAGTTCCGGAAGTAAGAGCCGCTCTGCTTGATTTACAGCGTGATATGGCGAAGACTTCGGATATCCTCATGGACGGAAGAGACATTGGAACGAATGTTCTGCCGGACGCTTCACTTAAGATTTATCTTACAGCCTCTGCTGATGTAAGAGCAAAAAGGCGATATGATGAATTACAGGAGAAGGGGACAGACTGTGATATTGATCAGATTAAGAGCGATATCATGGCAAGAGATAAGCAGGATATGGAGAGGGAGATTGCTCCACTATGTAAGGCAGAAGATGCTATACTGGTAGATTCCTCAGATATGTCCATTCCGCAGGTGATTGATACGATTATCTCCGAATTTAAAAAAATAAAATAATATTGCCGGAGTAAATGATGAAGATTAACATAGCAAAATCTGCTGGCTTTTGTTTTGGAGTAAAAAGAGCTGTAGATACCGTGTATAAAGAATCTTCTAAGAAGAATGTTTATACATTTGGGCCAATCATTCACAATGATGAAGTTGTTGCAGATCTGGAAAGACAGGGAGTGCATGTCATTAATGACAGCGAAGATTTCAAGTCTCTTTCAGAAGGGACGATTATTATTCGTTCTCATGGTGTGTCAAAAGCAATTTATGAGGAGATCCTTAATGCGGGTCTTGATTTAGTGGATGCGACCTGCCCGTTCGTGAGAAAGATTCATAAGATCGTAGAGCGAGAGAGCAGGGATGGCAGAGTAATCATTATTATAGGCAATAACCATCATCCTGAAGTAGAAGGGATCATGGGTTGGTGCCAGACGCATCCGATTGTAATTGAGAATCGAGAGCAGGCAGAAGGAATTGAGTTAGATGCCGATGCGAGCATATCTATCGTATCTCAGACGACATTTAACTACAATAAGTTTCAAGATTTAGTTGAAATTATCTCAGAAAAGGGTTATGATATAAATGTTTT
>CAKREJ010000188.1 GCA_934317185.1 uncultured Anaerobutyricum sp.
ACAAATAAGGATTCTTTTATTTCCGCGGTTCGTCCGTTCTTAATAGATTAAATAGTAATAAATTTCATTTTATGTTTTGTGTAGACTGGGATATGTTTTTTGTGTAATGCTCGAATAACAGGATATATAATCAGAAGTTCCCCTTCGATATAAACCGCTTCTGGTTTGTATTTTAAAATGCCTTTGACGTAATCGTTTATATAAGATTTAAAGTCGGCTTTTTCCATTGCGATTTCACCAAAGTTTCCGTCATATGTGAGTTCAGGTATTTCTGGCAGATCAAGATGGATAATTGTTGCATTTTCCATATGCGGTATTTCTTTGAGGCTTTCATCCATTTCGTGAGAACCACCTAAATTTATAATGCAGGAGTTTTCGGTAAAGTGTTCAAGGCTTATTTTACAGGCGGAGATTGCATCGTCTAAATGGTCGGTAGTCATAATGAATCCACCTTTATGGCAGAAGTTTGCACTGTTTAATCCAGTTTCTGTCTGGAGTTTCTCTCCTTCTAAGCCAAGCCAGCTTTCTGGGAAGCTGCATTTATAATTTAGGGACTCTTTTCTTTTTATTGGCTGGATACAGTAGCCGCCACGGTTTGACGGAAAAATGATAAAGGCAATTTCGGTATCACGCAATTGTTTTTGGCATGGAATAAATTCTGGAAGAGTAAGGATCTTTGCTTCAACAGGTGACTTTTCACCAGATAAGACAGCAGATTCATGTGCAGTTAATATTTCTTCAATACGTTTCTCGGCCCGTTCATTTCCCTTATATTTTTCAAATGTATTGACAAGGATCATTCCGGCAGTTTGTACCGCTTTCAAAAATGCTTCATTTTCACCATGTTCGATATCCCAGGAAGGATTAAAGTTTCCGATTAATGTGGCAAGTTCATTTTTCTCGCCGGTGTTATCGTTGTTATCAAGTGGCTGGACAAAAGATTCATCAAACTTTGCGGCAAGTTCTTTGCCAAGAATATCTGTGCCAAGTTCTTCCCAGAGAAGTCCGAATGCTGCATAAGGTATTCCGTTTTCACGGATGCGGCTATCTTTTTGGTGATGGTCGTATTTTCCCCTGCCAATATCAAAAACGATTCCATCAAAATCATTTGGGACTTTATTTCCACGGGTAATTGTGATTGCTGGATTTAAGTATAACAGAAGTGCATAGGAGAAAACATCGTCTGCGTGAAATTTTCCATTGTGTGTAAAGGCTTTTGCATTTTTCTTTTTAATTTGTTCTAATAGAGTATTCATAAAATTCACCTCAAAATTATTTGTTTTAGTGGAGAATATACTCACTATTTTTGTAGGTAGCGAGTATATTTTTAATAAAGTTGTTTTACCTATGTTAAATTTAAATATAGTAAGTGATGATACAGTACAATAGTATAGCATATAGAGTTACAAAAAATTATAAAAAAACACAAAATGTATTACCAAAAGAACTTGTTAGAGAAATTTAAAGGAGATATAATAAATTTTAGAACATAAAGGCTTTTATAAAAGGAGGAAAGAAAATGCATATACCTGAAAATTATTTAAGTCCTTCGACCTGTGCAGTAATGGCTGCGGCAATGATCCCGGTATGGACATACTCTGTTAAGAAAGTAAAAACGGAAATTCCGAAGGTGAAGATGCCATTGCTTGGAATCGGAGCAGCATTTTCCTTTCTTGGAATGATGTTTAATATTCCGCTGCCCGGAGGTACAACAGGACATGCGGTAGGAGGAACATTAATTGCTATTCTTACAGGAAGTCCGTCGGCAGGCTGTATTGCCGTTACGATCGCACTGCTTATTCAGGCATTGTTGTTTGGTGATGGTGGTATTCTTGCTTTTGGAGCAAACTGTTTTAATATGGCTTTCGTATTGCCATTTCTTGGATTTGCGATTTATAAGTTTATCTGGGAAAAAACGGGAAAAAGAAAGTTGGCAGCAGGAATTGGTTCATATATTGGCATTAATGCGGCAGCATTTTGTGCAGCGATTGAGTTTGGAATTCAGCCATTGCTTTTTACCGATGCAGCAGGAAAGGCTCTCTATTGTCCATATCCGCTTAGTATTTCTATTCCTGCAATGATGCTTGGACATCTTACGTTATTTGGAATTGCGGAAATAGTCCTTACTACAGCAATCCTGGCATTTGTAGAAAAAATCTCGCCGGAAACATTAGAGGAAGGGCCAAAGCAGTCTGCATTTAAGCCATTATATATTCTTGTGGCAGTTTTGATTATATTTACACCATTAGGCCTTCTGGCAAGTGGAACTGCCTGGGGAGAATGGGGCGTTGAAGAGATGGCATCCCTTGTAAGCAATGGAAAGGCACTTGGGTATACGCCGGCAGGAATGGAAAAGGGCTTTAGCCTTGCTTCACTTTTCCCGGATTACTCTATAGCAGGAATGCCGGAGTGGATTGGATATATTTTATCTGCGGTTGTTGGAGTAGCGATTATTGTTATCTTCTTTAAACTTTTATCTGGAAGTAACAAAGACAAAATAGATTTTTCAAAAGGGCAGTCAGTGTAATGCAAAATCAGGAAAAAAATAATAGTTTTATTCCATCATGGATGTGTGAAACGGAGCAATATGTTCCAAGTATTGATAAAGATGGATTTATTACAAAAAGTACGCAG
>CAKREJ010000189.1 GCA_934317185.1 uncultured Anaerobutyricum sp.
AACCGCAGAAATAAAAGAATCCTTATTTGAAAAGTTGACGAAAAAACAGAAAAATAAAAAAGTATATAGTAGCAGATGTGACCTCGGAGCGAGTAAAGAATGAGAGCTACTAAGCGAACATTCTTCACACAGCGACTACTGGCACAGATGCTACTATATACTTTTTTATTTTTCGTCCGTCATCTAGTGAATTGAATAGTAATTTATCCATTCATCTAAGGTTAGTGGTATGTAGTCTGAATACATACAAAAGCAGTTCATCATGTTACAGGGAATCGGCAGTGGTTCTTCATCATACTTACCTTGTTTTTTTGTCTGTTTTGTAATCTGGCAGAACTGGCGGACAAGCTGTTCATCGAGTGTATCATGTACATGACCGTAGAGCATATAGGTGAGGGGTTCGCCTTTCTTATTCCTGCGATACTGTCCGTTATAACAAAAAATCGGGTAATGGGAGAGGACTACTTTTCGGCGGTTATCGTGCATCTCTGCATAGGGTTTTATCCAAACAAAGCGTTCTTTGTTAAATTCGCTTTCTTTTAAATACCTGTCATGATTTCCTTTTATCATATAAAGTGTGCCGTTAAGCTGACTTAATATCTCGTTCGTCTGCTCTGCTTTTCCTACGGAAAAATCCCCAAGAATCACAACCTCATCTTTCGGACGCACTCTGCTGTTCCACTGTTTTATCATATAGGCATTCATTTGTGCTACATCCTTAAATCCACGACAGTCCATCTGCGTATTTAGGCTTTCGTGAAAAAAATGCAGATCTGAAATATAATATCGCATACTGTTTTTTGCTCCTCTCTGAAAAAATTATGTTTCATTCAATTGATTTACAGATATCGAAGATGAAGTCCGGAAGAAAGAAGATACCCTATATTTGTAATCTTAGAATGAGGATTGAATGAGAGCATAGAAGCAAACATCCAATCCTCGGTGATAAGGTCACAGATATAGGGTATCTTTTTTCTTAAGGAGTGTCTGGCTGTGTAATTAGATTACCAAATCGTCTATCGAGATATTCTTCCCGGTAAGTCCGATAAATGCCCCTTCTTCTCCACCTTCTTCGTGGGCGATCAACCATTTATTTTTAGCAAAAAGTAACTTCTCTTCTGGAAGTTTTTCTTTCTCTGCTTCTGCTCCAAGTGTGACACCAAGTGGGAAATTCGTTCCGAATGGTAATATAACTCCCGTCTTAAATGCGTAGTCGTTCTCCTTCGTTCCGATTGGTGCGTAATGAAGTGTTGTAGCATATAATTCTATTGCGGTTCCTGCCGGAACGAAAAATGCTTCTAACTGTGCTGTATCATATTTAAAATCTTCTGTAATGTCTGACTGATGACCTAATAATAAAATAACATCTGTTACTGCAACATTTACCTCAGAAGAACGATGATATTCCAATGCATTCAACATCTTATTATGTCCACAGCAATATCCGATTTCTACGGAAAGTTCACCGTAAAGTGTATTAGATATCTTTTGACGGAATTCCGGTTCCTCTAAAGGTCCGAAAGATGCTGCATATTCTACATTCTCTGGATAATCCATCTCCTCTAAAACATTATAAATTTCTGAAAAATCAATTCCTGTCAGAATCTTTCCATACTTTCTAAAAGAAGCGTCTGTTACCTGTTTTACTTTCATTATAAAGTCCCCCTGTCTTTATACGGCTATCTCTTATTGGAACGCCGCCATATCTTTCTTTTTTCGGCTTCCTTAATCAGTTCATCTCTAAAATTCGGATGGGCAATGGAAATAAGCCCCTCTGCTCTCTCCCATGTTGAACGCCCTTCCATGTTAATTACTCCATATTCTGTTGCAAGAAAATATACCTGACTTCTCGGCGATGTAATAATATCTCCGTTAAACTGCGGTAATACTCTTGAAAAAAGCTGCCCGCTTTTATCTTTATATGTAGAACCCATGCAGATAAATGCCTTACCTCCTCTGGCTGAAGATGCTCCGATCAGAAAGTCGAGCTGTCCTCCGGTACCGCTGATCTGCCTTGAACCAAAGCTCTCAGATGATACCTGTCCATACAGATCTACAGAAACACAGCTATTGATGGACACCATATTGTCAATCTGGGCAATTACATCTGGTCTGTTCACATATTCAAGCGGATATGCTGCTACACCGTGGTTATCATCTAACCATTCATATAGTTCTGCTGAACCAATAGCCACACCAAATACACCCTTACCTTTGTCAATTGTCTTCTTTTTATTGGTCAGCTTCCCTGCTTTATACAACTGCAGGTACGCATCGGAGCAAAGCTCTGTATGCATTCCAAGGTCCTTAAGATCTGATTCCGCAAACAGTTCACCAACTGCATTTGGCATACTTCCAATTCCAAGCTGTAAGGTTGATCCATCACAAATATACGGTAGAATATTCTGTACAATCTTTCGGTCAAGTTCAGTCGGTTCATAACGCCTGACTGTCGTAATAGGTTCATGCCTTCCTTCTACGATATAATCCACTTCTGAAACATGAATACATTCCCCATATCCGCCATGAATCTTCGGCATATGCTCGTTAACCTCTACAATAACAACATCTGCATTCTGCACGATAGGTCCGGCTACTCCGGTATTTACCGAATAATTGAAATATCCATG
>CAKREJ010000190.1 GCA_934317185.1 uncultured Anaerobutyricum sp.
GATCAAATTCTTCTTTTTCACTATCCAGGCAAAAAGCTTCATGCAGAAAATAATCTGTCCTATACGCATATTCAAAGCAATGGTCCTGATATGGCTCATCACCACAAAATGTCAACCGCTTTCCATTATTTAAAGTAGTTACAAATCCAAACTGTCTTGCTTTTGTAGACCTTATATCAAAAAATTTAACTTTGTAATCTAAAATCTGCTTTTCTTCTCCATCCTGTACCGGACAGATAATGATTCTCTCTCCTATAAGTTTGGTAATCTTTTTAACTAATGTCAGCTCGCAAATAGTTTTAAGTACATTTACCAGACCATCATGGCAGTAAATAGTACAATTTCCTTCATATTCTCCTTTTTGAATGGACTGTCCGATAACACGAATCATCCATATCATCCCTAAAAGATGATCGGTATGTTCATGCGTAAGAAAAATCTCATGAATATCTTCAACTGCAATAGACAGTTTGTCTAGCTGGGTTAATACTCCGTTTCCTCCTCCTGCATCTATCATAAAATATCTTCCCTTTTCATCCTGAATAATAGAACACGTATTATAACAATTCGTAACAGATGCATTTCCCGTCCCAAGTACAATTAATTTTTCCATAGTATCTCCTTTCTTCCATTCACTTTCTATTGATTATTTATTTTGCATTTTTCTCCGCTCACTACTGCCATTAAATTTCTTATAAACTCATTCTCGATAAATCTGCTTTCGATAGCACTCAAACGCAGACGGAATTGCATACTTTTCTTCTAAATCTTTATTTGATACAACAATCCATTCTTCTTTCTTTAAAATTTCATCAGAAATATTTTGCATTTGAAGACGATACCCCCTCATCTGCCATTCTACATGAGAAAAAATATGTTTCCCCTCACCCAGCGGTTCTATCATATAATCAACAATTCCCCATTTTTTTATTTGTTCACATATTTTTTTCGAAGAAAATCCTTCTTCTGTACTGTTTATCGCAACATTAGGCAACTCCCACATTCCTCTTAAAAGCCCCTTCTCCGGTCTTTTATGCAAAACAATCTTATCCGATACTTCTATTAAAAAGACTGCCTTTTCCTCAATTCTCCTTTTTTTCTTTTTCGCTTTAACCGGAAAATCCATTTCCCGTCCATATTTATGTGCCTGACAAATGGATTCCCACGGACAGTTCTCACAAAACGGCTTTCCATTCGGAATACAAATCGAAGAACCCAAATCCATCAATGCCTGATTAAAATCACCCGGACGTTCCTTAGGCAATACTCGTCTCACTTCCTGAGTTATTTTCTTTTTAACCAAAGCTTTATTTATCTCACCATCCTCAGCAAGAATTCTTGAAAAAATCCGAAGAGCATTTCCATCTACTGCCGGTTCCGGAATACCAAATGCAATCGATGCAATCGCACCCGCTGTATATTCCCCAATTCCTTTTAAAGACAATAATTTAGAATAATCTTCCGGAATCTCTCCATTAAAATCCTGCATTATCTGAATAGCTGCGATCTTGAGATTTCTTGCCCGATTATAATAACCAAGTCCTTCCCACAACTTCATAAGCTCCTCATCAGAAACCTCTGACAAATCTTTTACATCCGGCAAAACACTCATCCAACGCTCATAATATTTTTTCACCGCTTCCACTCTGGTCTGCTGCAGCATGATCTCCGAAATCCAGACATGATATGGCTTTGGCTCACTCCTCCAGGGTAAAATTCTTGCATTATAATCATACCATTTAAGCAAAACTTCTCCTATACCAAATGGTGCTACCTGCAACGGAACACAAATTTCCTTCCATTCTCTCGTAAGTTTCTCTATAGAAAAAGCTGCATTAGCCGGACTGGTCGAAGGCAGCTTCACTGCCTTTCTACCCGTTTCTTTCTCTTGATACTTTCTATAATATTCATACGACTTTGCACCATTACAAAAAATCTGCCTGATATCCGCATTTCCTAATATTTCAGACAAATCATTAGGAACTACGTTGCGGATACTGCTATCCGATGAACCAATAATATCACAACTATGAATAACATCCCATACTGCTATATGATTTTTATGAAGAAAATCTCTTTTCTCCTCTATCGTTTCCGGTATTTTCTCTGCAAAAATACCAGCCAGAAGTCTCCAAAAACGATTCTGCTTATGTCCATAAAAAAAGGCTTCTTCTCTGGACTTTACCGATGGAAAACTTCCCAATATCAAAATCTTTGAATCTTTATCATAAAGCGGTGGAATCGGATGAATAATCTTTTGTCTTTTTGTCTCATCTAGTTTCATAATAAAATAATTTCCTTTTCTCTATCAACAAACTACACACGATGCACGACGCATAAAGCTCCGGCATTTCTTCCTTATGTTAGTATACCACAAAACACAAACCTCATATATCTGTTATGTAATTTATACAATGTAATTTACAATCAAAAAACAAAAAAGAACTATCGCATCAAGATTCTTTTATACAAAATACAGAACCCCTTCCCATTAAGGAATCTATATTTTATATAAAATCATCTGATCGCAACAGCTCCCCTTCTATCTTTATCTATCTCTGTCTACCTTTATTTAGCCTTACCTGTTTTATTTATTCTTACTTATTTTATTTATTCTT
>CAKREJ010000191.1 GCA_934317185.1 uncultured Anaerobutyricum sp.
TCCGAAGCAGGTGTCGGAACAGTCGCAGCCGGTGTAGCAAAAGCTGGTGCACAGGTAATCCTTATTTCCGGACATGATGGAGGTACAGGTGCAGCACCTCGTAATTCTTCCATTCATAATGCCGGACTTCCTTGGGAGCTTGGACTTGCGGAAACACACCAGACCTTAATTAAAAATGACCTTCGTAATAAAGTAATTATCGAGACAGATGGTAAACTCATGAGTGGTCGTGACGTAGCAATGGCGGCAGCACTTGGAGCAGAAGAATTCGGATTTGCAACTGGTCCGCTGATTACAATGGGCTGTGTTATGATGAGAGTTTGTAACTTAGATACCTGTCCGGTAGGTATTGCAACACAGAATCCAGAACTTAGAAAGCGTTTCAAAGGTAAACCAGAATATGTTGTAAACTATATGAAATTCATTGCACAGGAAATGCGTGAATATATGGCTAAGCTTGGTGTTCGCACAGTAGATGAACTGGTAGGACGTACAGATTTGTTAAAGGAACTTCCGGAAGCAAAAGAATACCACTTAGATTTATCTTCTATTTTAAATAATCCATATGTAGATAAGAAGCATCCAATCTGCTACAACAAGAAGAATGAATACAACTTTGAATTAGAAAAGACATTAGATGAAAAGGTTCTTCTTACTAAGTTAAAGACAGCACTTGATAAAAAGCAGAAGAGAAGTATTTCTATCGATGTTGGAAATACAGACAGATCCTTTGGTACAATCTTTGGTTCTGAAATTACAAAGAAATATTATGATACGTTAGAAGAGGATACATTTACAATACAGTGTACCGGAGCTGGTGGACAGAGCTTTGGAGCATTTATTCCAAATGGTCTTACGTTAGAACTTATCGGTGACAGTAATGACTATTTTGGTAAGGGATTATCTGGTGGTAAATTAATCGTTTACCCTCCAAAGGGAATTCGTTTCAAAGCCGAGGAAAATATCATTGTTGGTAACGTAGCACTTTACGGTGCAACAAGTGGACAGGTTTATATTAATGGTGTCGCAGGAGAACGTTTCTGTGTTCGTAATTCCGGTGCAACAGCAGTTGTAGAAGGTGTTGGCGATCATGGATGCGAGTACATGACAGGTGGTAAAGTTCTGATTATCGGTAAGACAGGAAAGAACTTTGCAGCCGGAATGAGCGGCGGTGTTGCTTACGTCCTTGATGAGGATAATGACTTATACTTAAGCCTCAATAAAGAAATGGTTTCATCCGAACCGGTTGTTTCTAAATATGATGTTATGGAGATCAAGGATATGATCACTGCTCATGTGGCATATACAAACTCTGAAAAAGGTAAAGAAATCTTAAATAACTTCAGCAAATATCTGCCGAAGTTTAAGAAAATCATTCCACACGATTATAAGAAGATGCTTCAGAAGATTTCCGAAATGGAAGGAAAAGGTCTTAGTGCAGAACAGGCACAGATTGAAGCGTTTTATGAAATTAAAAGAGGATAGGAGGAGAGCGCTGTGGGAAAACCAACTGGATTTTTAGATTACGAACGAAAAGAAAGCGTAGCGGAAGCGCCGTTAAAGAGAATCAAACATTTTAACGAATTTCACACTCCCCTGTCCAAAAAAGAACAGGAGAGACAGGGAGCAAGATGTATGAACTGTGGAGTTCCGTTTTGCCAGTCCGGTATTTTAATTAAAGGAATGGTTACCGGATGCCCTCTTAACAACCTGATTCCTGAATGGAATGATGCTACTTATACAGGAAACTGGGATGAAGCCTACAACCGTCTGAAAAAGACAAATCCATTCCCTGAATTTACCGGTCGTGTATGTCCACATCCTTGTGAGGTTGGATGTACCTGTAACTTAGGCGGTGATCCGGTTAATATCAAAGAAAAAGAATTAAGTATCATAGAGCGGGCTTATGAAAGTGGTCTTATTAAGCCAGAACCACCGGAAGTCCGCACGGGAAAAACAGTTGCTATCGTAGGTTCCGGTCCATCCGGACTCTGCGTGGCAGAATACTTAAACCGCCGCGGTCATTCCGTAACTGTTTATGAGCGTTCCGACCGTGTCGGTGGACTGCTTATGTATGGAATTCCTAACATGAAGCTTGAAAAAACATACATCCAGAGAAAAGTAAAGCTCATGGAAAAGGAAGGCGTTGTATTTAAGACAGGTGTAAATGTCGGCGTAGACATCAAAGCACAGGAATTAAAGAAACAGTATGATGCAGTCGTACTTTGCTGTGGAGCCTCTAATCCAAGAGACATCAAAGCACCGGGCAGAAAGAGCAAAGGAATCTATTTCGCAGTAGATTATTTAAAAGCAGCAACAAAGAGTCTTTTAGATTCTAACTTTGCTGATAAAAAATACATCGATGCCAAAGGTAAAAATGTTATGGTCATCGGTGGTGGTGATACGGGAAATGACTGTGTAGGAACTTCAATCCGTTTAGGATGCAAGAGTCTTATTCAGTTAGAAATGATGCCGAAGCTTCCAGATGAACGTCAGGCAGACAATCCGTGGCCGGAATGGCCAAAGGTCTGCAAGACAGATTATGGTCAGGAAGAGGCAATCGCTTTATTTGGCAAAGACCCACGAGTATATCAGACAAC
>CAKREJ010000192.1 GCA_934317185.1 uncultured Anaerobutyricum sp.
GACTCTCTTGCGTAGTAGATCAGCGGTGTATCACATCTCCAGCAGAATGGGTAATCATGCTCAAACTTAGGTGCATCAAAAAGAAGACCTTCTTTATCTAAGTCAACAAGAACCTTAGGATCGGCATCTTTTACAAATAATCCTGCATAAGGTGTATCTTCTGTCATGTTACCTTTTCCGTCTACAAACTGAACAAATGGAAGGTCGTACTTTCTTCCAACCTGTGCATCATCCTCACCAAATGCAGGAGCAATGTGTACGATACCTGTACCATCTGACATAGTTACATAATCGGCACATGTTACAAAATGTGCTTTCTTATGCTGTTTTTCTGCAGCCTTTGCTGCCCCTTCAAATAATGGCTTATATTCTTTATATTCAAGGTCAGTACCCTTATAAGTTTCAAGGATCTCATAAGCTGGTGTTTCTTCTGTTCCAAGTCCTCCAAGAACCTTATCTAATAATTCTTTTGCCATGTAGTAAACATAACCATCTGCAGCCTTTACTTTACAGTAAGTCTCTTCAGGGTTTACACAAAGAGCTACGTTACTTGGAAGTGTCCAAGGTGTTGTTGTCCATGCAAGGAAATAGGCATCTTCACCAACAACTTTAAAACGAACAACTGCGGAACGTTCTTTTACTGCCTTATACCCCTGTGCTACTTCGTGAGAAGATAAAGGTGTTCCACAACGAGGACAGTAAGGTACGATCTTAAATCCTTTATAAAGAAGTCCTTTATCCCAGATTGTCTTTAAGGCCCACCACTCAGACTCAATAAAGTCATCGTTGTATGTTACATACGGATTATCCATATCCGCCCAGAAACCAACTGTCTTTGAGAAATCTTCCCACATTCCTTTGTATTTCCAAACAGATTCCTTACACTGACGGATAAATGGATCTAAACCATACTCTTCGATCTGTTCCTTTCCGTCAAGACCAAGCTTCTTCTCTACTTCAAGCTCTACAGGAAGTCCGTGGGTATCCCATCCGGCCTTTCTTGGAACCATATATCCCTTCATTGTGCGGTAACGAGGAATCATGTCCTTGATTACACGAGTTAAAACGTGTCCGATATGAGGCTTACCATTCGCTGTTGGCGGTCCGTCATAGAAAGTGTAAACAGGGTCACCTTCTCTTGTTTCGATACTTTTCTTAAAAATATCATGATCTTTCCAAAACTGTGCAGTTTCTTTTTCTCTCTCTACAAAATTGAGATTCGTGGATACTTTCTTATACACGATGCTTCCTCCTTAATTTAGTCATTTTAATTTAACTGTTTTTAGATTAAATAAATTTATATGATGCCCTATGTACAGAGCAAACTTTCCGGCAAAAAGAAAAGCCTCCATCCCCAGTAAAAGGATGAAAGCCTGAACTATCATTATACCACCTGTACATACTGACATATGCTTCTCTCTTAACGGTGAGATTCCGTCACTGCTTACTATAACCTTTCGGCAGTGCAACTCAGGAGTGATATTCGGATATTCTCTACTGACAACGGGTTCCCACTATCTCCGTCTCACTGAAGCGTTCGTGAATTCTTACTGTCTCCATCAACGTTTTTATCACAGATAATCATATACTAGGCAGAATAAATTGTCAACAAATTTTCTTTCATTTTACATTATATTATGCTACAATACTCCTTAATCAGAAAGGAGTTCCTATGTTTAAAAAACTTATTGTATCTTTTCTTTGTGCGATTGTTGTCGCATGTGCCGTTCTTGGTGGATTTTGTCTGCTTTATTTTTCTATTCCAAGTCAGAAGGCAAAGGCATCTATTTCCCTTCCTTCTACGGTAGAAGACAATGAAAAAGCAGCAGAAGCCACTACAGAAGATACAGATTCCAAAAATAAGAATGTTTATGTGGCTGATGTATACCAGTCTCTCACTCTTCGTTCTGAAGCCAGTGCAGATTCTGATGCAATTACTGATCTTGAACCGATGACACATCTTGAAGTTCTTGAATTTACCGCCGGCACAAACTATGCATATGTTGAAGTCTTAAGCGGAGAAAAAAAGAGCTACAAAGGCTATGTAAACAGCGATTATATTACTAAATTAGGAGAACCAACCGTTCGTATTGGAACAGAGGAGTAAGAATTATGTTTTCTAACAATTTAACTATGATGACTGACCTGTATGAGCTTACTATGATGCAGGGATATTTCTTCGAAGGCAACAAAGATACCGTTGTCTTTGATGTTTTTTATCGTAAAAACCCATCCGGCAGTGCTTATGCCATTGCCTGCGGACTTGATCAGGTAATTGATTATATAAAGAATCTTTCCTTTTCTTATGAAGATATTGATTATTTAAGAGGACTCGGCATTTTTAAAGAAGATTTCCTTTCCTATCTTGCCGGCTTTCATTTCAGCGGAGATATTTACGCAATCCCGGAAGGAAGCGTTGTCTTCCCTAAAGAACCACTTGTAAAGGTTATCGCTCCTATCATGGAGGCACAGCTTGTCGAAACAGCTATTTTAAATATTATCAACCACCAGAGTCTCATCGCAACAAAGGCTTCTCGTGTTGACTATGCTGCTGGCGGCGGTGT
>CAKREJ010000193.1 GCA_934317185.1 uncultured Anaerobutyricum sp.
GTGTTGCCCATACACCACTGACGATCATATCTGTTATTTCTTTAGTCCACATTCTCATTCACCTCCTCTAAATCTAAACCTCTGTCTAAAAGATACTGTTTCATTTCTTTATTTTTTGTACAGTCCGGTGCAAATTCAAGGATCATTTCTCCTTTTGCCACACCACGAACATTCTTTGTATCAGCTTTTAAAATATTTACCGGCTCATTGAAATTAAGAATAAGATTGGCAATGACTGGCTCAAATGCAGAATTCTCAGAAAATACGATTCGAATCTTTTCTCCGCTCTGGATCAGTTCTTTGCCTCCTGCTGCCTTTCTGCTCTTTTCTTCTCCTCCGTCACCGACATCGTTCTTAAGGAGTTCTCTTGCAACTGCAGTCTTTGGATGGGTAAATATCTCTTCTACCGTTCCCTGTTCTGCCACTTCGCCGCCTTTTACGATCGCTACATGAGAACATATTTCACGAACAACAGACATCTGGTGCGTAATAATTACGATCGTGATATTAAAACGTTCGTTGATATCCTTTAACAATGCCAGAATAGAAGACGTTGTCTGTGGATCGAGTGCACTAGTTGCCTCATCACAAAGAAGAATCTTTGGATCGGAGGCTAATGCTCTCGCAATCGCAACTCGCTGCTTTTGTCCACCGGATAGCTGTGCCGGAAATGCTCCCGTTCTATCTCCAAGTCCAACGATATCTAAAAGCTCCTTTGCACGCTTTTTGGCATCTTTCTTGGACTTTCCCTGAATATACAGTGGAAAACAGACATTTTCCAGAACATTTTTCTGCATCAGTAAATTGAAATGCTGAAAGATCATTCCGATATCTTCTCTCTGCTTTCTAAGTTCTCTTGAAGTATAATCTCCTAAAGACTTTCCATTAATAAGAACCCGTCCCTTTGTCGGAACTTCAAGAAAGTTAATACATCGTACTAATGTACTCTTTCCAGCACCGGACATACCGATAATACCGTAAATATCTCCGGACTCGATGCTTAAATTAACATTTTTAAGAGCCTCTACTGTTCCATCTTTTGTATCAAAAGACTTATAGAGATTCTCTATTACAATCTCTGCCATTATTCTTCCTCCCTGGTTTTTATGAAAATTGTTTCAGCCTGTGGTCGGTATTTACCTACCATTAAGTTTCTTTTTGGTATGAAAGAAAAAAGCAGGTATCACTACCTGCTTGAAACTCATCCCTGGTGTCATGAAAATTATAATCTCTGCCGAAATAAAAGCTCTGGTAATCCATCTTTCTCAAGCTCTTTTCAAACAAATCTCCTGAAAATCTATAAACACGCATTCTGATCATTATGTGCAGGCAAGCCAGTCTCCCTCACAGAAGACATATCCATCTGTGAATCTTCACAGCTACAAGTTATGTAATTCATTGGCATGACACACATCATCATCATAATATTGCTCCTCAATTTCCATTTCCTTACTAGGATTCATAATATATTACTATTTTTCTTTTGTCAAGGATTTCTTTTGTTTTCCTTGTATACATGCTGATAAAAATGAGCAGATTGGTACGGTAAGGATGACTCCCATACTTGAGGCAACTCCCTGAATGATTTCGATTCCGATATCAAACATATTGATCATCTGCAAATATTCATAATTATAAGCATAAATAAATACCAGTGTATTAATCGAACCTCCGGCGAAAGCAAGAATTAATGTATTTGACATCGTTCCCATCATATCTTTTCCGACACGCATTCCGGAGAAAAACAAGCCTTTTATTCCCAGTTCAGGATTTTGGTAAGATATTTCTTCTATTGTTGATGAAATAGACATTGCTACATCCATAACGGCTCCTAAAGAGGCAATAAGAATACCTGCAAATAAAAGCTGTCCTACTTCTATCCCTGTCTGATCTCTTACATAGATCAGGCTTTCGATTGCTGATACATTATACCCGCTTATATCTGTCATTTTACAAAATATCAAAGCAAACAGTGCGGATATCAGTACTCCTAAAACTGTTCCGGCAATAGCTACCGCTGTCTTTCCTGAAGCCCCGCCTACAAGATACATCGTTACAATCGTCGTCAGGATAACAACAAGCACCGCTGCCAAAATCGGTGAATGTCCTTTATATATCATCGGTAAAAATAAAAACAAAATACATATCGCTGTAAATGCAAGTCCGATCACAGAAGCAAGTCCCTGCTTCCCTCCGATAATAATTAATGTCAGCAGAAAAATGGCAATAATCAGATATACCTGCATCTCTCTATCCACACTGTAGACCGAAGCCGAGAAAGAGCCATTTGCCTCACTGATCAGTGCAATTACCCTGCTTCCCTTTTTACAATGTGCACCATACAGATAGGCAGAAGAACTATCTGCTTCCATTGTTTTTCCCTTCCATTTTCCTGAAGTAACTTTTAATTTTACAAGCTGTTTGCCAATATAAATCCCGTCTTTTGTCTCATTATCCTGCAAAACATCCGTTACCTCTGCCTTAGCAAATGTTCTTCCTTCTGTATCATATAAAGATTCTTTTTTTATCTGATTATATCGACATAAAAAGAGCAGAAA
>CAKREJ010000194.1 GCA_934317185.1 uncultured Anaerobutyricum sp.
TCCTCCGTCATTTTCACAGGAAGAATATGCTCCACACCTTTATTCTGAATTCCCACATCAATGATATCTGACGTATATTGTGGCAGCGATAAATCGCCAAACGCCTGCACAACAAGCAACAATACAATCGCAACGATCATATACCAGTATGGGGCCATATTTTTAAATATTTTTGTCATTCTTTATGTCCTCCAATTACTCGTTCATCCTCTTCAATAAAATCTCTGAGCACTCCTCCAAAGAAAGCTTCGCTGTATCAAGAACCAAATCATAGTTCTTCTCGTCCTTCCAGTCCTTTTTCGTCCAGAACTTAAAATACTTCTCCCTGCCCCAATCCTTTCTGTCCATTAAACGACGTGCCTTCTGCATCGTATCTACATTTTCCTTCTCAAAAATGCGCTGCACCCTCTTCTCCTTATCACTACAGCGAACAAAAACTGTCACAACATCTTCGCAGGATTTCAAAATTTCTGTAGAACATCTCCCAATAAAAACCGCCGGACCTTCCGCATAAAGATTTTTAATTGTCTCTTTCATTCCATAAAAAATCTCGTTAATCTTTGTCATATTTTCATACTGATTATAGCCTGCCATCATTGCGATATTATAGAGGAGACTCCCTACCTTGTTCTCATCAAACTCCTTAAGAGTTGCAATCTCTATACCGTATCCCTTAGCTGCCTCAACCAGTAACTCTCCATCATAGTAAGGAATCTGTGCTTCATTTGCAATGCGGATTCCGATATCTCGTCCCCCACTCCCAAACTCTCTTTCTATTGCCACTGACTTCATATACTGCATTCCTTTCTTCCAGCCTGACTAAAGCATTTTTCAAACACACTCCAGCTCTTTAGTCATTATTTTTCATCGGTACTTCAAAATCATTTAAGATTTCTCTCGGTCATTTCCCAATAACATTTTTAGTAAATATCATAAAAATACTACATATAAATGCTGTCTAAAATGTTGCCATAAAGTAATTCTGTCAATTTTGAAGTTCCTCATCCAGACTGCGAATCATCTTCTCCATCACCTGATTCATAACCGCTTTCTCGTCATCCGTCACATAACGCATGACAATCCGTCTACATTCATTATGAACCTCCAGCATGTCCTTTGCTGCCTCTACAGCCTTCTCAGTCAACTCAATGTGTCTCTTTCTACGGTCATTCTTATCTTCTGTCAAAATGACAAAGCCCTTTGCCCGTAAATTATCTACAGACTTTGAAATGTGTGCCTTTGACAAATTCTTCTCCTCTACAATATCTTTCGCTGTATCACCGCATGGTGAATGATATAAAAATAAAAGAATCTCCAGTTCTACATTTCTGACTCCATATTTTTGTGCAAGTACTTCCGACTTCTTATCTAAAAGCTTACGCATCTTCATTCCACAAGTATTAATCATAGAATCCCGCATATTTTTATCCTCCGTTTTTATCCGTATTCTAAGAAATATTCTCCACCTGCTCTTATGAATACCATAGAATACACAGATTTTTTCATGTCTCCTTAATTAGTTCACTAAGAATCAGTTCACTAGTGAACTTATTTGCCTATAATAATCCTTTTGATTTCAAATGTCAATGGCTAAATTCTTAACTGACGAAGCAGACGAACTCCAGAAGCTAAATAAAGCATATTTGTGACTTTAGTCGCAAATATGCTTTATTTAGCTTCTGGAGTTCTGTGCATTGGCAGCTCAGGAAATCAGTTGGAAGTATTTGATTCAATCATAATTTTTTGATTTTCTATATATTCATTTTCTTAAATATATATTTTTCCTGTCTTTTTTGTCGCATTATTTTCTCATTATTTTCATTTCGATTATTTTGAATATATTTATTTTTCGTTTTTATCCCGTCTCGTATTATTAAAATTTGTGGTGATTTTGAATTTTGTAATATCATTTTCTGATTGAAGTATTTATAATCCAAATATCACAATCCGCTCTCTCGTATCATTTCCCGGAAATAAATCTCTGCAATCTATTTCGTCTTCAAACATAAATTCATCTACGGTCATTAAATAAGAAATATATTCATCTGACGGATAATAAAACAGTAGTTTTATCTCTCTTGGTTTTTCGTAATAGGATTCTAATATCCTGTGTATCACTTTTTGCAAAATTTCCAGTGAAAATGGATTAAAGAAATAAATTCTGTCCACTTCTTCCGGTACGGAAAAGTATTCTGCATTTTCCGCTTTAAATGCTACTCTTCCTGCTGAAATGGCATTTTCTTTGTTTTCTATTGCTTTATTGTAGATTCTCTCATCGTATTCTACGCCGATGGATCTGCATCTGGTCTGATAGGCAAGGAAAAAGTCTACACGACCTTTTCCACACCCGTAATCAAGAAGTGTATTGCCTTTTCTTATAATTCCTGTGTTTGCCAGCCTTTCTAATACAGAGTATGGTGTTGGTTCATAGGGATAATAATACTGGCCTGCATTGGAATCATCACGTCCCATTGTATGGATTTTCAGTAGTTTATCCCATTTATTTTCATATATATCTTCTTTCATTTTTTATTTGCCCCT
>CAKREJ010000195.1 GCA_934317185.1 uncultured Anaerobutyricum sp.
CTAGGCATTGATTATTCCTCCTTGTCAAAAGTTGTGGTTTATTTTAAATTCGACATAATATTATCATTTTTTTGAGGCAATGTAAAGCTTATTCGGAACTGTTCCTTCTAAAATACAAAATCTTGTCCGAAACAGGCTTTTTATGCCAAAATTTCCCCTTGACAACGTATTTTTCCGAGTACAATTTCATATTAATTTTGTCTTAAAGCTAACAATTTTGTATTCTCTATTTTCATCGCTATTTTCATCGCTGATTCGGCAATTTTTAATATCAGATTTCGATAGTATTTTTCCTATGGTTATATACATCAGAACCCCAAAAAAACAGCAGCCTTCCTTCCCTCTTATAGCCGAAAGCCTTCTTGCCGGAAGAAGATAAAAATGTACACCATCAACTGGTAATTCATAAAGGATTACATCCGCAAACACTACAGAAAATTTATTCTGAAAAATGCAATTGCAATTCCCATACATAAAAATGGTCCCAACGCAAAGCACTCTTTATATTTAACACGCTTTGTAATCAAAAGGAAGAAGCCGTAAACTCCCCCTAAAAGCAGTCCAAAACAGGCTGCAAAAACATTACCCGTCACTCCTAATAATGCCCCGCTTGCCGCCATCAGTTTAATATCTCCTCCTCCAAGTCCACCGGAAGACAGCAAGGCAATAAGAAAAAACGGAATACTTACTGCAAAAACTCCAAAAACCCTTCCTGTCACTGTGATCTTCTGAAATATAAAACCACTCCATATTCCCACCAAAAATAACAGCACATTCAACTGATCCGGTATCATATGTATCTTAAAATCTACTATTGCAATAAGCAGCAAAATCCCAAAAACAACAAGCACTGTGATTAATCTCAATCTTCACTCCACCTTTCTATTGTATTTTTATGTAATTTAAGAGTTTTATTTCTATTTATATATTTATTTTACATTTTATTCCATTTTTCATCTTCTGTCAACTATTTATTTACAAAATCGACGAGAAATTATATACTATTTTCAGGAGGATATAAACGAATATGGTCAAAATAATTGAAACAGTCTACAACTTTTTATGGGGAGATCTGCTCACACTGCCTCTTCCCGGCGGTGAAACTCTCTCCCTTTCTCTTTTAGTCATTTTACTGATTCCGACCGGATTTTATTTTACGATCCGGACAAGATTTCTGCCAATACGTCTTTTTAAAGATATGGTAGGAGCTCTTTTTGAAAAAAAGGGGGACGATAAGAGTGCACTTTCTGTCATACAGACTCTTATCGTTTCTACTGCAACACGAGTCGGAATGGGGAATCTAGTCGGTGTCGTTGCCGCAATATCTGCCGGAGGAGCCGGTGCAGTTTTCTGGATGTGGCTCACAGCTCTTATTGGCTCTTCTACAGCATTTATTGAAGCAACCTTAGCACAGATATACAAAGAAAAAGATCCTCTTTACGGAGGATACCGAGGTGGTCCGGCTTACTATATCCACCGCTATTTCGAAGAAAAAACCGGTAAGCAAAAACGTTACATTCTTGTTTCCGTGCTTTTTGCCATTTCCGGTTTGATATGCTGGTGTGGTATTAGTCAGGTAGTAAGTAATTCTGTGGCATCCGCATTCAAAAACGCTTTTCACATTCCACCAATTTACACCACGGTTGTTCTTGTAACACTTGCTGCAATTATTGTTCTTCGAAAAAATGCAACGGTAAAAGTCTTAGATATCATCGTTCCGATTATGGCAGGATTTTATTTATTGATTACATTGTTTATCATTATCACAAATATCACACAGCTTCCCGGCGTTTTTTCACGTATTTTTTCTGAGGCATTTGGATTCCGCCAGATAGCAGGCGGTGGATTTGGTGCTGTTCTTATGAACGGAATCAAGCGAGGCCTCTTCTCTAATGAAGCCGGTTCCGGTTCTGCCCCTTGTGCAGCCGCTGCTGCCGTTTCTGATAACCCTGTTAAAGTTGGATTAACACAGGCATTAGGAGTTTTTATTGATACACTTATGATTTGTAGCTGTACTGCTATGATTATGCTTCTTACACCAACCAGTCTTACAGACGGGCTTGTCGGAATGGATTTATTACAAAAAGCAATGGAATATCATTTAGGTACATTTGGAGTAATCTTCATTGCCATAACCTTATGGTTATTTAGTTTTTCCACCTTTATTGGAATTTTATTTTACGCACGCTCCAATATAGCTTATCTCTTTGGGGATAACTGGTTCTCACAGACCGCATATAAAGTTCTTGCCTTAGTAATGCTTTTTATCGGCGGACTTGCTACCTATACTATCGTATGGGATTTGGGAGATGTAGGTATCGGATTAATGACGATATTTAATATCATCATGCTGTATCCACTATCCAAAAAAGCTTTAACTGCCCTAAAAGAATACGAAAAGAAGAAATCCTGATTTGTTGGAATGATGGACGAAAAAGAAAAAAGAAATACTGGTAAAATGTGCCAGTATTTCTTTTTTCTTTTTCTGTTTGTCTGCTCCAGAAGTAAATCAGGAGTTTGTGCCGGA
>CAKREJ010000196.1 GCA_934317185.1 uncultured Anaerobutyricum sp.
TGTACGTCTTTTTCTTCCACAAGCTGAATAATATCCTGCTTTGTATAATTTCCCATTGGTATCCTCCCAATCATTTTTATGTCAGAGACTCTCTATGTCCTTTTTATGCTTCGTTAATTTTACTTTCTATTTCTTTATCGATTTCTGCAATATCTACTAAGGATAAATCTTCACGACAAGAAGACTCTAAACTGGTAAGAAGTGCATTTGCAGTATCTAATGAGGTCAGGCAATTTACCCCTGTTTCTACAGCGTGACGACGAATAACGAAACCATCCTGACTTCTCTCAATACCCTGTGAAGGAGTATCAATGATAAGATCAATCTGATGTCCTAAAATTAAATCCAACAGGTTCGGATGTGTTTCTTCGATTTTATTTACTCGCTTCGCCGGTACACCACTTTCCTGTAATGTCTTGCAGGTATTTCTTGTTGCATAAATTTCATAACCAAGTGCTGCGAATCTCTTACCAACTTCTACTGCATCTAACTTATCTGAATCCTTCACTGTCATAATCATCTTTTTATGTTTTGGTAAATCTACTCCAGAACCTAAGAACGCTTTGAATAACGCTTCCTCATAGTTTTTGGAAATACCAAGACACTCTCCGGTAGACTTCATTTCCGGTCCAAGGCTGATATCTGCACCACGAATCTTCTCAAAAGAGAATACCGGCATCTTGATTGCCCAGTATGGAGATTCTGGCTGAAGTCCCGGCTCATAACCAAGATCTTTTAATTTTATACCTGTCATAACCTTTGTTGCAAGATCAACGATAGGAATACCTGTTACCTTACTGATATAAGGAACCGTTCTTGAAGAACGAGGGTTAACCTCGATTACATATACTTCATCCTGATATACAATAAACTGGATATTAATAAGACCGATAACGTGTAAAGCCTTTGCCAGTAACTTTGTATAATGTCCGATAACCTTTTTGATCTTTGGAGAAAGGTCTCTTGCCGGATATACAGAAATACTGTCTCCAGAGTGAATTCCGGCTCTCTCTACATGCTGCATGATACCAGGAATAACAATCTCTTCACCATCACATACGGCATCAACCTCAACCTCAACTCCCATCAGATATTTATCAATAAGAATTGGGTGTTCCTGTGCGTATCTCTGGATTACGTCCATAAATTCAGAGATATCTTCATCAGAAATCGCAATCTGCATACCCTGTCCACCAAGTACATAGGAAGGACGGATAAGTACCGGATAACCGATTTCGTTAGCTGTCTTGATAGCTTCTTCTTTTGTAAATACTGTACCTCCCTTTGGACGAGGGATACAACATTTCTCAAGAATCTCATCAAAAAGTTCTCTGTCTTCAGCAGCGTCTACATTCTCAGCACTTGTACCAAGAATTGGAACACCGATTTTGTTTAACTTCTCTGTTAACTTAATCGCTGTCTGTCCACCGAACTGTACAACTGCTCCATCCGGTTTTTCTAATTCTACGATATGCTCTACATCTTCTTCTGTTAAAGGCTCAAAATAAAGCTTATCTGCAATATCAAAGTCTGTACTTACTGTTTCAGGGTTATTATTTACGATGATTGTTTCATAACCCATCTCTTTAAATGCCCATACACTGTGTACGGAACAATAATCAAACTCAATACCCTGACCGATACGGATTGGACCGGAACCAAGTACCATGATCTTCTTTTTATCGGAAGTTTCTTCTACTTCATTAAAGCTTCCAAAACAGGAATAATAATATGGTGTTTCTGCTGCAAACTCTGCCGCACAGGTATCAACAACCTTATATGCAGGAGTAATATCCATCTGGCGTCTTAAGTTCTTTACATACTCCTCATTCTGACCGATAAGCTCTCCGATAACTTTATCCGGGAACTCCATCTCTTTTGCCTTAAGTAAAAGAGCACGGTCTAATTCTTCTGCATTTTTAAGTTTAGCTTCCATCTCAACGATATTATTTAACTTATCAATAAACCATAAGTCAATCTTTGTAATATCGTGAATCTTCTGTGGATCTACTTTACGACGTAGTGCTTCTGCAATACAGTAAATACGAAGGTCATCTACGATATGAAGATGTTCTTCTAATTCTTTGTCGCTTAACTTATCAAAATCACCGTGCATCAGACTGTCTACATGCTGCTCTAAGGAACGGAGAGCCTTCATAAGACCACCTTCAAAGTTTGTGCAGATACTCATAACTTCTCCGGTTGCCTTCATCTGTGTTGTCAGATGACGGGAGGCAGAAATAAACTTATCAAATGGAAGTCTTGGAACCTTTACTACACAATAATCAAGAGCTGGCTCAAAGCTTGCAAATGTCTTACCTGTTACAGCATTCTTAATCTCATCTAAATGATAACCAAGTGCGATCTTTGCAGTAACTTTGGCAATTGGATAACCGGTTGCCTTAGAAGCTAATGCTGAAGAACGGCTTACACGAGGATTAACCTCGATTACACAATAATCAAATGTATCCGGATTTAAGGCAAACTGTACGTTACATCCACCTTCTACACCAAGTTC
>CAKREJ010000197.1 GCA_934317185.1 uncultured Anaerobutyricum sp.
CGTACTTTATTCTGGTATTTGATGTTCATGAATTCCTGCTGGCACTTTTCATCATCTACATATACTTTTAAATGTTTGAGATGATCTAAGTTGGTGATCCAGTCATCACCAATCTTATCTGTTACCCAGCTTGCCAGTAATGGGTTACCATGAAGAAGGAATCTTCTTTGTGTAATACCATTCGTCTTGTTGTTGAACTTCTCAGGCATCATCTCATAGAAATCTCTTAATTCACGCTTCTTGAGGATTTCTGTATGAAGACGGGCAACACCGTTTACGGAATAACTTCCTGCGATTGCAAGATGAGCCATTCTTACCTGTCCATCATAGAGGATTGCCATCTTGCGGATCTTCTCCTGATCTCCAGGATATTTGTTCTGGATTTCAATTACGAAGCGGCGGTTAATCTCTTCTACGATCTGGTAAACTCGTGGAAGTAATCTTGAGAAAAGCTCAATAGGCCACTTTTCAAGAGCTTCTGCCATGATGGTATGGTTTGTGTAAGCACAAGTCTTTCTTGTAACTTCCCATGCCTCATCCCACTCTAAACCTTCTTCGTCAACGAGAATTCTCATTAACTCCGCTACTGCTACAGTAGGATGTGTATCATTCAACTGGAATGTTACTTTCTCGTGGAACTTACGGATATCGTCATGTGTCTGTTTATACTTTGCAACTGCTCGCTGAACAGATGCAGAAATGAAGAAATACTGCTGTTTCAGACGAAGCTCCTTACCTGCCATATGATTATCGTTTGGATATAATACTTCGCAGATTGTTCTTGCAAGATTCTCCTGCTCTACTGCTTTTTCGTATTCACCCTTATCGAAGGAATCTAAGTTAAAGTTGTTGATTGCTTCTGCATCCCAGATACGAAGTGTGTTTACGATATGGTTGCCATAACCTACGATTGGCATATCATATGGTACGGCACGTACACTCTGATATCCCTTCTGAACGAACTTCTGTCTTCCATTATGCATCTCAACATCTACATAACCGCCAAACTTAACTTCTACAGCATACTCATCTCTCTTGATTTCAAAAGGATTTCCGTATTTAAGCCAGTTATCCGGTACCTCTACCTGATAGCCGTTCTCAATCTTTTGTTTGAACATACCATAACGGTAACGGATTCCACAGCCGTAAGCCGGGTATCCAAGTGTAGCAAGAGAGTCAAGGAAGCAGGCTGCCAAACGTCCAAGACCACCGTTACCAAGAGCTGCATCTGGCTCCTGATCTTCAATAAGGTTCATGTCAAGTCCTAATTCCTCTAAGGTTTCTCTTACTTCATCATAGCAAAGAAGGTTAATCATATTGTTTCCAAGAGCTCTTCCCATAAGGAACTCCATAGACATATAGTAAACCATCTTCTTGTCCTGTTTTTCGTATGCTTTGTGTGTCTCGATCCAGTTGTCAATAATGTCGTCTTTTACAGAGTAGGCAACAGCCTGATAAATCTGCTGTGGTGTTGCCTCATCAAGATTACGACGAAATAGCATACGGACATTGGACTCTAATTCTTTTTTGAACTTTTCTTTGTCGAAAGTATCCTTTTTAATCAATGAACTGATCCTCCTAAATTATCTCATATACCCTCGGAATCTTTTCGTACCTGATTCTGTGGTTCGTTTTATAAAAAGATTCTAAGCGTATACTTTTTTCTCGACACCTAATCTTACTTTTTCTCCATTAATATCCCATTCTTTGGAATATCCACCTTCTGCGTCTAAGCACATATCGTCTGCCAATACATCATTCTTAATATCATCAGCGTATTTGGTCATGATTTCTTTAATCTTATCATTTCCATCTTCGTATACAGCAATGTGGTCTGTCACTTCAAAGCCGGCTTCTTTTCTCATTGTCTGTACTTTACTGATGATTTCTCTTACAAATCCCTCTTCCAAAAGTGCCGGTGTAAGATTCGTGTCAAGTACTACGGTAACTCCATGATCTGTCTGTGAAACATATCCTTCTTTCTGTGACATATCAATTAATAACTCTTCCGGCAATAACTTGATTTTATCATCGTTTAACTCTATTGTCAAAAAGCCATTTGCATCTAATTCTTTCTTAGCTGCACTTCCGTTAAGGTTTGCTAAAATATTACGGATCTTTCCTAAATCTTTACCGTATTTTGGTCCAAGAATACGCATCTGTGGCTTAAATGTATAATCGGTAAGATCAGATACATCTTCTTTGAAGATAACGTCTTTTACATTAAGCTCACCTTCGATAATCTGTTTGTAGTAGTCTGTTAAAGCAGCTTCACCATTTACAAACATCTGTCCGATCGGCTGACGGTTCTTAATTCCTGATGCGTTACGTGCTGCACGTCCAAGAACAACGATGTCAAGAACCTCTCCCATATCTCTCTCAAGTTTTTCGTCGATCATCGCTTCATCTACTGCAGGGAAGTCACATAAATGAATACTTTCCGGTGCATCTGGATTTACGCTCTTTACGAGGTTCTGGTAAATATCTTC
>CAKREJ010000198.1 GCA_934317185.1 uncultured Anaerobutyricum sp.
CCTGATTTAATTCACTCCCGGAGCACTACACAGGTAGTAAGAACATAGATATATAACATCTGTGACTTTGGAACAAGCTCTTAATGCGGTCTGAGCATTAAGAGTGCAGTGATACGGAACAGATGCTATATATCTATGTTCTTACTACCGTCTGTTGTTCCAAAAATTAAATCAGGGGACTGTCACTCCTGCGACAGCCCCCTTATGTGGATCAAGCTTATTGTTTTTATAATCTATTTGTGAGAGTGTTGAGACCGATTATTCAGAACAATTATGTGCTTGAATGACCCCAATATTTTACTTTCCTGTTCAAAGCTTACTTTATAAAAATACTATTTGTAATTCTCTGAACAGATATTAAATTATTAAAAAGTGTAATGATTGTTGTATTTAAATGTTAACGGTTTTTACAGATTTCTTCTGCCATACGGGCAACCGCCTTTTCCTGAAGAACATTAACTTTATCTAACCGTTCCCACGGGAGATCAAGCTCTGGTCTTCCAAAATGCCCATAAGCTGCGACTGGCTTATATGTAACCTTAGTGAGAGATAGGTTTTTAATAATACCTGCCACACTGAAATCAAATACTTCATTTATAGTGTCTTCAATAATCTCTTTTGGTAACTCTTCTGTACCAAAAGTATCTATCTTTATAGATACCGGCTGTGGCACACCGATTGCATATGCAAGATTCACCTCACACTTTTTGCAAAATCCGGCAGCTACCACATTCTTTGCGGCATATCTTGCCATATAGGCTGCGGAACGGTCAACCTTTGTCGGGTCTTTACCTGAGAATGCTCCACCGCCATGTCTGGCAATTCCACCATAAGTATCTACAATAATCTTTCTTCCGGTAAGACCTACATCTCCGGCAGGACCACCCACTACGAATCGTCCTGTAGGATTAATATGTATCTTTACATCCGGTAAAAGTAATTCTTTCGGGATTACTTCTTTTATAACATGCTCCTCAATATCCATTCGAAGCTTTTGTACAGAAACCTCTGCATTATGTTGTGCAGAAATTACAACATCTGTAATTCCGAGAATTTCACCTCGGCTATTATATGCTACTGTAACCTGTGACTTTCCATCTGGATAGAGGTATGGAAGGAGTCCTTCTTTTCTTACCTGTGTAAGTCGTTTACTGAGTTTATGAGCCAGTGAGATAGACAAAGGCATAAGTTCCTCCGTATCATCACAGGCATATCCATACATCATTCCCTGATCTCCTGCCCCAATGGTTCCGTTACACTGCGTAACACCTTGTGCAATATCAGGTGACTGTACACCTATATTAGTAAGAATCAGACATTCATTCCCGTCTATTCCTTTTTCTTTACTATCATATCCTATCTCACAGATAATCTCTCTAGCTTTATTTTTAACATCAACCTTTGCGAAAGAAGCAACTTCACCAGCAATGAAAACCGTGTCTTCAGAAGCCATTGTCTCCAATGCTACATGTGCAGAGGGATCTTCTGCTAAATAGGCATCCAGTAAAGCGTCGGAAATCATATCGCACATTTTATCCGGATGTCCCTCTGTAACAGATTCAGAAGTTAATAATGTTATGTCTTTATTCATCTTGACCTCCTGTACCTTTCGGTATGTATAAGGGATACCTCGGATTGCCTGTATCGATCAGCCTCCGATTTTACAGGTTAATCCTTCTTTTTCTACTATTGCTTTTAATTCTTCCATGAATTCATTTTCCGGTTTCTTTACTCCGGCAAGTTCATATTCCTTACCAAGCATTCCGTATTTATTACTTCCAAGATCATGATAAGGTAAAAGATGTAATTCATTTACATTATGAAGATAGGTAGTAAACTTCGCAATTGCCGCAATTACATTCGGACTTGCGTTAAATCCCGGAATAACAGGAACACGGATGATCATCTTCTTAGCAAGACTGGAAATCAGTAATGCATTCTTCAGTATCGCCTCGTTATTTACTCCAGTATACTCTTTGTGTACTTCCGGATCAATATGTTTAATATCCATCATGACCACATCAAGCCACGGAATAATCTTTTTGATTACTTCCTCAGAAGCCATACCAGTTGTTTCGATGGCAGTGGTCCAACCGAATGCCTTACAAGCCTTTAACAGCTCTAAAAGGAATTCATGCTGTACCATTGCTTCACCTCCGGAGACGGTGATGCCGCCTCCGGACTTTCTGTAAATAACACGGTCTTTGTAAAGCTCTCCCATCAGCTCCTCTACTGTCATCCATTTACCGGACATTTCGAGTGCTCTGTGATAGCAGACATCAATACATTTACCACATGCAATACATTTTGTATGATCAATTTTTCCTGGAATATTTAAATTAGAAGCACCAGTTGGACACACAACCTCACAATTTCCACAGCCGACACAGTTTTGTGCTTTAAACATAACGACTGGTTTTAATTCCTGCGATTCGGGGTTACAGCACCATTTGCAGCGAAGAGGACAGCC
>CAKREJ010000199.1 GCA_934317185.1 uncultured Anaerobutyricum sp.
GTTGCCATAAATGGAAGTTCTTCCGGTACTTCTTTTAAGAAGTCCTCTGCTTCCTGTTTGGCACATAAGTCTGCTCCTATCGCTACCTCAAGTACATCGGCAAATCCAAGTTCTTTCATAGCTGCACGAAGTTTTTCTGGTGTTACCTTTGGTCCAAACTGACCTACGAAAGCAGGTGCTACTGCTGCGTATACCTTTTCACCTGACTGGATTGCCTTGATTACCTGATAAATCTGAGATTTATCAGAGATTGCTCCAAATGGACAGTTTACAAGACACATTCCACAGGATACACATTTATCATAATCAATTGTTGCTTTTCCGTTTTCATCAGATGTGATGGCATTCATACCACAGGCTTTTGCACAAGGACGCTCCTGGACAATGATCGCATTATAGGAACATACTGTTGCACAGCGTCCACATTTGATACAGGCATCCTGATCGATAATGGACTTACCAGTTACACGGTCAAGAGAAATTGCCTTCTTTGGACATACTTCCATACAAGGATGTGCCAGACATCCCTGACATCCATCTGTTACATGTACTTTCTTTTCCTCACATGCATTACATGCAAATTTAATTACGTTAATCAGTGGTGGAGTGTAGTAACCTTCTGGCTTATCCGCTTCCATAATTCCATCAGATACTGGTGCTGGTTCTGCTGCACTTCTGTATGGCAGGCCCATTGCCATACGGAGTCGCTCTCCTACGATTGCCCTCTCAAGGAAAACGTCATTTCTAAAATTACCAGTTTCACCAGGTATAATTTTATAAGGCAGTGCCTCAATCTTTTTATCAACCGGTCCCTCTTCATAAGCCATTTTAGCTACTTCAGTAAATACAGAATGTCTGATTTCCTGAATTCTTGTTTCTACTCCTCTCATAGTTACCTCCCTAGTTTGTAAAAGTTATAATTACCCTTAAATTCAATGTGTTAACTATATCACAAAGATAAGCTTATGAGAATATATGTATTCAATTTTATACAACTTTTTTGCTATGTTCTTCATTTTGTGCAAAAATCTCCCCCTGTTTTACAACAAAAAAAGAGAGGAAAACTCCAGTTTTTATATTACCTGATAAATTCTCTCTCTTTTTCAATATATTTGTTATTTTTTTGTCGTAACTATTCTGCTAAAATCAACCACAACTAAATGCAGAAATAAAGTTTTAATCTTACTGTAAAACTATACCAAAAAAACTTAATGACTATTTTTATAAAAATGCTTATAAGATATTTTCTTAGTAAAATTCTTCTATATTACATTTTTGCAAGAAGCTTCTCTACTGTTACAAGCTTTGTACATGTGACAAATAATGCTGTTGCGATTGACAGCTCTTCTGTAGAAGGTAAGGTCGGAGCAATTCGAATATTAGAATCTTCCGGATCATTGCCATAAGGATAGGCTGCTCCTGCACCTGTAAGTACAAGACCTGCTTCTTTACATTTTGCTACGATCGCCTTTGCACATCCCTTTTCTGCATTAAAGGAAATGAAATATCCTCCAACCGGCTTACTCCAGGATGCGATTCCTAAATTACCAAGTTCTTTCTCTAATGTCTCTAATACAGCCTCAAACTTTGGACGAATAATTGCTGCATGTTTCTTCATATATTCTTTCATTCCGTTAATATCTTTAAAATATCTTACATGACGTAACTGATTAATCTTGTCCGGTCCGATTGTCTGCCATTGTAATTTAGATTTGATATCTGCGATATTCGCTTCGGAAGAAGCCATTGCTGCCACACCTGCACCCGGGAAGGTAATCTTTGATGTTGAACAGAATTCATATACGATATCTGGATTCCCTGCTTTCTCGCATTCTTCTAAAATGTTCAAAATATGTGGCTGCTCACTTTCTTCTCTGTCATAAAGATAATGAATACCGTAAGCATTATCCCAGAAAATACGGAAGTCTTTTGCTGCCGGTTTTAAATTGGCAAATCTCTTTACTGTCTCATCAGAATAAACAACTCCACCTGGATTTGAGAACATTGGCACACACCAGATTCCCTTTACAGAAGGGTCATTATTCACATAATCTTCTACTACATCCATATCCGGACCTTCTTCTGTCATAGGCACATTGATCATCTCTATGCCAAACTGCTCTGTCACACCAAAATGTCTGTCATATCCTGGTACCGGACATAAAAACTTTACTTTATCAAGCTTAGACCACGGAGTACTTCCCATGATTCCAAAAAGCTCTGCACGGGCAACACAGTCATACATAATATTAAGACTGGAATTACCAAGTACGATCATCTGAGAAGGCTTCGCTCCTACCATACCTGCCATAAGTTCTTTTGCTTCCGGAATACCGTCTAATACACCATAATTTCTTACATCTGTACCATTCTCGCTCGCAAGAACAGACTCTCCGTTTAAAACATCCATCATCGGCATAGATAAATCAAGCTGTTCTTTTCCTGGTTTACCTCTTGAAATATCCA
>CAKREJ010000200.1 GCA_934317185.1 uncultured Anaerobutyricum sp.
AAGAAGCTCTTCAACCAGGGAATGATTACTGGTAAAAACGGTATCAAGATGAGTAAATCCAAAGGAAATGTCGTATCTCCAGATGATCTTGTAAGAGATTACGGATGTGACTCCTTAAGAATTTACGAACTCTTTGTAGGACCACCTGAACTTGACTCCGAATGGGATGACAAAGGAATTGAAGGTGTAAACCGTTTCCTCAAACGTTTCTGGAAGCTCGCTCTCGACAACAAAGATAAAGATGTAAAGGCAACACCAGAATTAATCAAAGTACGTCATAAACTTGTTCATGACATCACAAACCGTCTGAATACCTTCAGCTTAAATACAGTAATCAGTGGATTTATGGAATACAACAATAAACTGATGGAACTGTCGAAAAAAGGCGGTGTAGATAAAGAAACATTAGAAACATACATCATCTTATTAGCTCCATTTGCTCCACACGTTTCCGAGGAACTCTGGGAACAGTTCGGACATGAAGACTCCGTATTCCACGCAACATGGCCAGAGTACGATGAAGAAGCTATGAAAGACGATGAAATCGAAATTCCAGTACAGATTAATGGAAAGACCAAATGTACAATCGCCATCAATCCAGATGGAGATAAGGATGAGATTCTTGCAAAGGCTAAGGAAGCACTTGGGGATAAAGTTAATGGAACAATCCGCAAGGAAATCTATGTACCGGGAAGAATCGTAAACTTAGTTGTTAAATAATAATTTACCTAAGTGACGGACGAAAAATAAAAAAATATATAGTAGCATCTGTGCCAGTAGTTGCTGTGCATTGAATGTTCGTTTAGTAGCTCACATTCAATACTTGCTCCGAGGTCACATCTGCTACTATATATTTTTTTTATTTTTCTGTTTTTTCGTCAACTTTTCAAATAAGGATTTTTTATTTCCTACGGTTTTCGTTTTTTCTAAATGGAAGATGAGAATTCGTATTTTATGTTGGAAGAAGAAGGGGAGCATGGAAGTGTGTGTGCTTTATTTCGCATATTTTCTTTCTGGTACTGATCTAGTGAAAAGATTAGACACCTTTTGTTTGCTGGAGACTTTCTTTGATTGAATGCCATAATCTACTGGAGATTCCCCCGGCCTCCCTCAACTAATTTAATTCTCAGCTTCAATTTAACAACAGACAGAAAAATTCAAAAAGAGAGTAGGGTAAATATGACCTCGGAGCAAGTATGGAATGCAAGCTTTTTAGCGAGCATTTCATACGCAGCGACTACTGGCACATTTACCCTACTCTCTTTTTTGATTTTTCGTCCGTTTTTAAAGAAGTAAATTAGTATTTGAAGTATTTCCCCTTGATTTTGGTGGAGAATAGTAGTAGAGTTTTATTGAATAACGATTATACTATTTGAAAGAAGGGTTTAAGTTGAGTAAAATCGAAGAAGTCCGTACTGCAATGTACGCAGCAATGAAAGCAAAAGACAAAGAAAGAAAAGATGCATTATCCATGCTTCTTGGTGCTTTAAAGGCAAAGGCAATCGATAAAAGAGAAGATTTAACAGAGGCAGAAGAAAACAGTATTATTGCAAAAGAAATCAAACAGTGCAAAGATACGATCGAGATGTCTCCGGCAGACCGTACAGATATTATCGACCAGTGTAAACTGAGAATCGCTGTTTATGAAGAATTTGCACCAAAGCAGATGAGTGAAGACGAGATTAAAGCAACGATACAGTCTGTACTTGATGAACTTGGAATCACAGAACCGACAGGTAAGGACAGAGGTAAGATTATGAAAGACCTCATGCCAAAAGTAAAGGGCAAAGCGGACGGTAAACTTGTAAATCAGATGGTAGCTTCCATGCTCAAATAAATGGAGATTCCCCATCCACCCTCCGCTAATTTAATTCTCATCTTCAATTTAGCAGCAAACAGAAAAATAAAAAAGAGAGAGGGTTAAATGTGACCTCGGAGCAAGTATGGAATGCGAGTTTTTATACGAGCACTTCATACACAGCGACTACTGGCACATTTACCCTGCTCTCTTTTTTATTTTTCGTCCGTTTCTAAAAGAAGTAAATTAGTAGTTAGCTTTTGTTAAAAGTTCTTCCCATTTTCTATCAATTTCGGCCTGGATTCTTGCAATTAATTCTTCCTTTCCAGGTTTGAATAAATGTTTGAATCTTCCCTGTGGACGTAAGAAGTCTTCGATTGGGAGTTTTTTCTTTGGAACGTAGTTTACGATCCATTTACCGTCAATGACTTCAAATAACGGCCAAAAGCAGGTATCTACTGCAAGCTGACATATCTCAAGAATATCAGGGGTATTGTAACGCCAGCCTCGTGGGCATGGAGCCATAACATTTAAGAAGGCAGCTCCTTCGGTATAGATTGCTTTTTCTGATTTTGTGTGCAGGTCTTTAAAGTTTTGTACAAAGGTGGTCTGTGCAACATAAGGAATATTATGTGCGGCGATTACCTGAGTCAGATCTTTTCTGTT
>CAKREJ010000201.1 GCA_934317185.1 uncultured Anaerobutyricum sp.
AGATGTGACCTCGGAGCAAGTATTGAATGCGAGCCTTTATGCAAGCATTCAAGATGCAGCGACTACTGGCACAGATGGTATAAGATACTTTTTATTTTTCGTCCGTCAACTCTTCAAATCAGGACTTTATTTCTTTTTTGTTTTTTGCTTTGCAGATGTCGTTTTAGTGGTTGCCTTAGCCGCCTCTGTAGTAGCAGAAGCCGCTTTATGCTCCTCATATGTTTTGGTGAATATATTGGAGCCATCATTTTTCACTGTATCCATCTGGAAATACAGATAATCATTCTTCTGTGGGTTCAAAACACCGTCAATTGCCTCTAAGCTTGGACTGCAGATCGGACCAACCGGTAATCCTTTATATTTGTAAGTATTATATGGCGAATCTACTTTCAGGTCTTTGTACATAACCCTTGCGATTCCATACTGTCCCTTTGTAATTGCATATACCGCTGTAGAATCGAATTGCAGCTTCATCTTTTTATTAAGGCGATTCTGAATCACACCTGCGATAATCGGATATTCCTTTGGCAGCTCTGTCTCCTTCTGCAAAAGAGAAGCTCGAATCAACACCTCTTCTACAGACATTCCAAGCTGTCTGGCCTTTTCCTGTCTCGCTGTATCAAACTTTTTATCAAATTCTTCAAGTATCTTTGCTACAAGCTGATCTCCGGTAATATCTTTTGACAAATAATAGGTGTCCGGATAAATATATCCCTGTAACTGATAAAATACCTTTGTTTTATCTGGAAGAATATTTTTATACTTTGATGTATCAGCCGCTTTGGTAACTGCCGTAAGGAATTCCTGTGCAGACATAATTCCTTCTTTTTCGAGCTTACTTGCCGTCATCTCAATCGTATATCCTTCCGGAATAGTGAATGTATTCTCCTTCTGACCACTCTGTGTAGCTAATTCTTTAATCACTTTGCTAACGCTCATTCCATCATTTAACTCAAATGTTCCATAGCGAAGCTTTCCTTTATAATCAGAAAAATATAACTTTAATAAAAAGGCTGCTTTATAGTGAATAACTCCCTTTTTCTTGAGAATCTCTCCCACAGCTTTTGAGGTACTTCCTTTTTTAATCGTCACTTCAACATCTTTGCCTGCTACAGACTTTTCCTGAAAATATTCTTTCCCTATAGGATAAGATATTGCTGCCCCTGCCACAAGAATCAATACCAGCAATCCTAAAACTACATTACGGATCGGATGCGACTTACGTCGTGACTCTGCTTCCCCTGTAACTTTATAACATATCTCTTCAACAGCTTCTGCATTATGGCCGGTTGCCTTTTCATGCCTGCGTTTTCGTTTATTTTCCTTTTCTGCAGCTTCTACCTCATGCTCTCCACTGTCTTTGTCTGAAGCTTTCTTATCTGATTTTTGAGAATCCGACTTCGATACAGCGACTTTCTCACCAGTCTGATTCTCTTCTGTAACGTCTTCTGGCTCTACATTCTCTATAAAATGAACCTGAAGCTTGCCGCACAAATCTTCTTTTTCTGTATTATCTTCCTTCCGCATATTCCCTCCAAAACAGAATTCCTTTACAAGTATCCTTTTCTTTCGTATGATAAATACAAATAAATTGAAAAGGATTCTGTTATGTTTAACTTTTTTATTATTATGGACGAAAACCTGGGAAATACTATCGCCAGGCATTTTTCCTCAGAATATTTTAACTATACCATAAATTTCATAATTTCTAAAGAGTTTCCTGCCTTCTCTGATTTCCCGGATTTTTCTCTCATCTTATGTGATCTCGATAAAAATATAGAGCTTGCAAAAAAATATAATCTTCCGGTCATCGCATTTTCTCATGAGAATAATAAACAGGAATCTCTGATGAAAACTCCCTGGATGATTTTAGATGTCACTGCACTCAGTCCTTTTTTTCTAAAAGAGGTATACTGCAGACATTATCATCTTCCATTAACTATAACTACAACGTCCCGTTGTGTCATTCGAGAACTTTCTCCTGCACAATTACCTGAACTTTTACTATTACAGGAAGAAAATAAAGACAATTTATCCGGCTGCTTTTTCCCTCAAGATTGCAACACCTGTACACAGGCCAAAAAATTTCTTTCAGACTATATTAAAAACCAATATGCATTTTACGGATACGGAATCTATGGGATTTTCCAAAAAAATGACGATACCTTCCTCGGTATCGCCGGTTTTTCCCCAATTGAAAATACAGAGGAGTATTCTATTGAAATTGGTTACTCCATACAAAAAAAATGGCAACGGCAGGGAGTTGCATCAGAAGTTCTCCCTGTCCTGCTTCAATTCGGAAAAGAATATTTAGGTTTCACAGAAATTGTTACCAGAATAGAGAAAAGTAATATTGGCTCCATTCGACTAGCC
>CAKREJ010000202.1 GCA_934317185.1 uncultured Anaerobutyricum sp.
TCCATCTGTTCCGGATAACAATACCAGTCATCGATTTTCTTCGATGGCTCCTTTATATAAATATATTCTCTGTTTAAAACATCATTTGACGGGTCACCATTTGCAAATCTATCTACATAGATTTGATAGAATATTGCTCCTTTTGCCCAGTCCGGGGTAGAAAATCCCGGTGTGACTTTGTAATTAAAGAAAGGCTCCAAATCTCTTGTCGGTCCTTTTTTATTAAAATAACAGCAGACGCCACCGGAATGAATCTCAAAATAATAATCTGCGATTTCTGTTCCCATTACAAAACTGCTCTCATAAAAATCAAACCGTTCTGTCTTAGAAGCAATCTGCATCTCCTTTTTTTCACCATTAATCCACAAAAATACATGCTCTGCATTTTCTCTTGCAGTACGAAAACGAACCTTTACTTCATCACCTGTCTTTGGTTCAAGTGGATTCATATAGTTACTGCTTCCATCAGTAAACAGTGCCTGAAAATTCAACACCGGTTTCGTATGATAGCTGTAAAATTGCAGTTTTTCTGCTACAGAAAGATTCCGTATTAAATTTTGAACTATCTCCATAATAACTACCCCTCTGCTGTTTATTATTCCGTCTACTTATAATCTATTCGTAATTACTTCACACCTTGCAAATAAAGTTTTTCTTTCTTACTTTCTGTTTGCAGGTTCTACATTAACGGATTTACCTTTAATCTTTACGTTTTTCATTGCTTCTAATACATCAGAAGCAACTTCTCTTGGCACTTCTACAAAAGTGTATTTATCATACATATCAATTGTTCCTACAAGATTACCTGAAATTCCGGATTCTCCTGCAATCGCACCTAAAATATTTCCCGGACGGATTCCCTGTTTCTTTCCGATATTGATAAACAGACGAACCATTCCTTCTTCCGCACCGGTATCACCAAAGTCTTCTTTATTGCCGGCATCCCTGCCATCTGCAGTTCCAAGAATCTCTGCAAGAAAAGCTGCCGCTACATCCATTGCTGTATAGTCTTTTTCATTTACGAAATCTTCTACCATAGAAATGTATTTATTTAAGTTCTGATCTTCAATATAGTTGTCGATACGGTCAAAAATCTTCTCAACTCTTGTCTCTGTTACATCATTGATCGATGGAATTGGCTGTGCTTTAATCTTTGCCTTACAGTAACGGCGGATGTCTTTTAACTTATAAACTTCTCTTCCTACAACGAAACTGAATGCCATACCGGTTCTTCCTGCACGACCGGTTCTTCCGATACGATGTACATAATATTCCTCATCCTGTGGAAGATCATAGTTAAATACTGCATCAACATCATCGACATCAATACCTCTGGCAGCTACATCTGTCGCTACAAGAATATCGGTCTTACCACTTCTGAAACGGTGCATAACACGGTCACGCATTGTCTGCTTCATATCTCCGTGAAGTCCTTCTGCAAAGTAACCTCTTCCCTTAAGATCGGCTACTAATTCATCTACACCCTTCTTTGTATTACAGAATACGACAGACAGCTTTGGATCATAAATATCAAGAAGTCTTGATAATACTTCACTCTTATTCTTTGGACGCACTTCATAATAATACTGTGTGATATTTGGAACTGTCAGTTCCTTTCTGATTACTTTAATCGTCTGCGGCTCTGTCTGGTAAGCTTTGGCAAGCTCCATGATCGGCTTCGGCATTGTCGCAGAAAAAAGCATGGTCTGTCTCTCTTCAGGTACTCCGTTTAAGATTGTCTCGATATCTTCACGGAATCCCATATCAAGCATCTCGTCTGCCTCATCTAAAACAACCGTGTGGATATTGTCAAACTTCACTGTTTTTCTTCTCATGTGATCCATCATACGTCCCGGTGTTCCGATAATGATCTGTACACCAGCCTTTAATGAACGGATCTGTTTGGAAATCTCCTGTCCGCCATAAATCGGAAGAATCTTTACAGCAGCCATATATTTTGCAAGCTTACGAAATTCATCTGCAACCTGAATCGCAAGCTCTCTTGTCGGACAAAGAACGATTGCCTGTGGCTTTTTAAGCTTCGGATCAATCTTTTGTAAAATAGGAATACCGAATGCAGCAGTCTTTCCTGTTCCTGTCTGTGCCTGTCCGATTACATCCTTTCCGGAAAGCTCTACCGGAATTGCTTTTGCCTGAATCGGGGACATTTCCTCAAATCCCATATTGGCAACCGCCTTTAAAATTTCCGGTCTTATATCAAGTTCTGTAAATTTTACTGTCTCCATGTAATGTCTCTCTTTCTATTTTAAGAATGCAATAGTTAATTATCTATCGCAAAAAAAAAGCTCTATCATCCAACAGGAAATAGAGCTAAGTTAACGGCACTCTTGTCTTTAACTGTTAT
>CAKREJ010000203.1 GCA_934317185.1 uncultured Anaerobutyricum sp.
TCCCCCGGTTTTCTACCTGATTTGGATTAGACAGAAAAATAAAAAGTATCTTATAGCAGATGTGACCTCGGAGCAAGTATTGAATGCGAGCCTTTATGCAAGCATTCAAGATGTAGCGACTACTGGCACAGATGCTATAAGATACTTTTTATTTTTCGTCCGTCATTCTAACAAATCAGGAGTTTATGGTATTAGTAAACCGTAGATTAACATAAAGTATTCTGGCAGTTTTCCTTCCTCAACCCACTGTAATTCCTGATGAAGATACTTTGTTACTGTTTTTCCGACGTTGCCACCTAAAGACTCTATGGAATACCGCATTTTATCTGGAAATCGACAAGGCTTATCCGCCAGACGGGCACATTCTGCTCTTTCACAGTGCAGACATGCACCACTACTTAAAGAAACACTTCCTGGATTTTTCTTTTCTTCCAATAAAATTTCTTCTTCTAATTGTGCTTTGTAAGGAATAAGAAATTCTTCTGTTATCTTCCATTCTTCGTTCTGGGTATAAGATCGTCCTGTAAGCTCTTTTGGCAAATACAACTTCCGTCCCATAATTCGAATCGTACGATATTTGTCCCAATAATCTTTTTCCACATCAAATGTATATGGTGGACAACACCAGAGCCTTCCATAATTCGAACATTCTTTACAAAATTCAAGAAATGTAGGAACATCCACACATTCTCTTAAATATTCTTCTATTAAAATATCTGCCTGAAAATTCTCTATCTTTTCTGCCTTATATTTTACCTTTCTTTCCATGATACCCCTCTTCTTTGCCATAAGACCGCCCTGTCTTTTATGGTGCAGCTCGCAGCAAGAATGCCAAGGCATTCTTGAATTTAGTGATGGAATAAACGAATTCCTGTGAAGGACATTTCGATTCCATATTTATTACAGGTATCGATTACATTATCATCACGAATGGATCCGCCCGGCTGTGCAATGTATTTTACACCACTCTTATGTGCACGTTCGATATTATCACCAAATGGGAAGAATGCATCAGAGCCTAATGCTACATCTGTAAGTTTATCAAGCCACGCTCTTTTCTCTTCTCTTGTAAATACTTCTGGCTTAACTTTGAAGGTATTCTCCCACACACCATCTGCAAGTACATCCATATACTCATCTCCCATATAGATGTCGATAGCATTATCTCTGTCTGCACGACGAATCTCATCCTTAAACTGAAGTCCCATTACCTGTGGTGACTGTCTAAGCCACCAGTTATCTGCTTTCTGACCTGCAAGGCGTGTACAGTGGATTCTGGACTGCTGACCTGCTCCGATACCGATTGCCTGTCCATCTTTTACATAACATACTGAGTTGGACTGTGTATATTTTAAGGTAATCATAGAAATAGCTAAATCTCGTTTTGCTGCTTCTGTCAGCTCTTTGTTCTCTGTGACAATATTATCAAAAAACTTATCATCAATATTTAATTCATTTCTTCCCTGTTCAAAAGTAATACCAAACACTTGCTTCTTCTCGATCGGTGCCGGAACGTAAGATGGATCAATCTGAATCACATTGTAATTGCCTCTTTTTTTAGATTTCAAAATCTCAAGTGCTTCCGGTTCGTACCCAGGAGCAATGACACCATCAGATACTTCTCTTTTAATCATATTAGCAGTGGCAACATCACATACATCGGATAATGCAATAAAATCACCATAAGAAGACATACGGTCTGCTCCTCTGGCTCTTGCATAAGCACAAGCAAGCGGAGAAAGCTCTCCCAAATCATCTACCCAATAAATTTTCGCCAGAGTATCGCTTAACGGAAGACCTACTGCTGCACCGGCAGGGGATACATGTTTAAAAGAAGTTGCTGCCGGAAGTCCGGTTGCCTTTTTTAATTCGCTTACAAGCTGCCAGCCATTAAAAGCATCTAAAAAATTAATATAACCTGGTTTTCCGTTCAGTACCTGAATAGGAAGTTCACCCTCTTCCATATAAATCCGGGATGGTTTCTGATTTGGGTTACATCCATATTTCAACTCTAATTCTTTCATTTTTTTACCTCTTTTAGTTTATATTCTGACTTTATAAGCTCAGTTATTCTTAATTCAATAATGCCTCGGCATTCTTGTTATTCAAAACCTTTTCGCAAACGCATTTACGATACTTATTTTTGCTCATATTGTTACTTTGTTATTTTATTTATAAGTGATTACTTATTCTTATTAATAATTTTAGATTCATATTTTCCTGTTGCAATATCAATATAACGTACAAATAAAGAAACTTTATTCTCTTCATTCAAACTGTTCCAGAGGGTATCTGCAAATGCATCCATATCATCTGGAATTGCCATCCACTTTGGCTCTCCTTCAAAGCTTGGTAAAGGATTACC
>CAKREJ010000204.1 GCA_934317185.1 uncultured Anaerobutyricum sp.
CATTAAATGTAAATGTAAAAAACGTTGTAAAAGCAAAATAGTGAAATAAGATGATTAAAAATGATGTATCTATCCGGAATGATATGGTATAATCAGCTTCGGATAGATGCAGCAATATGTATTGATACTTAGTCGGATTATTTTAGTAGAATTGTTATAGAAAGGATGTGTGGCAGATGGGAACAATAATTGTAGGACTGATACTCGTTTTAATCGTTGTGCTGATTATTCGAAGTATGGTGAAGGATAAAAAAAGTGGAAAGTCGCTTCAATGTGGAGGAAACTGCTCACACTGTGCAGGACATTGCTCTGCCCCTGTGAACACTCCTTCTAATAAGAATTAAAAATCGTTTAAATATTACCATTAGAGTAGACAAGATTAGAATTAGAATATAATAGAAAGAAGTGTGGATATGCTGCAAAAATCCAATGAGAAGCTTCCAACTAATGATGTGGGAATTCACAGAACACAAATGCAAAAAGAGCTTATATTGCAAAAACTAAAAGAGCGTGGTTGTCGGATTACCAAACAAAGAAAGATGTTATTAGATGTAATTTTGAATGAAGACTGTGCCAGTTGTAAAGAAATTTATTATAAAGCATCAATGAAAAATTCAGGGATTGGAACAGCTACAGTATATCGCATGATTAATATTTTGGAAGAAATCGGAGCATTAAGCCGTAAAAATATGTATAAGATTGCCTGTGGCTCGGAATGTGAAGTAAAAGATGCCTGCGTGATTGAATTTGATGATGATACGATTATTGAGCTTTCCGGAAAGAGCTGGAACCAGGTGATACAATCAGGACTAAGAGTCTGTGGATATTCCGGCGGTCACAAGATTAGAAGTGTAACGGCAAAGACTTGTGCCAATTCATCTGATTTTCTTTATTAGGTGACAGAGAATTTTTACATAATAGTTTATATATCAGTAAGAGAGTATGCAATATAAAAAAGAGACAAACAGTTTGAATACATCTGTTTGCCTCTTTTTTTGTTGTCAGTAATCATAAAAAATCAAGGATTATTAGATTACGGAATGATTTCTGGATAGCTTAGATTAGAGAAATATTCCCATTAATCGTAGATATACGTACATTGTAAAATGGTTTTTCACCTAAAATACCGGTAATATTTTGTACATTTCCTGGTTTTTCTTTGATAGAAAGTCCTTCAATGTCAGAGTGAATAGAACCTCTTTTGCTGATTCCATCAATCTTCATTCCGCAGTTTTCAGGAAGCGTAAGCTGAATGTTACCATTCAATGTTTCACATTCTACAATATTATTTAAAGAAGAAAAGGTGGCCTGAATCGGACTTGATGAGGTAGCCAGCTTTGCACCACCTTCAATACAGTCAGCGATAATGGTGCCGGAAACAGAGTGGATATCAGTAAATCCTTCTGCCCGTGCAATATGGATCAGACTGATAGAAGAAACAAGTCGGATCCTGGGTGCAGTAATCGTATTTAAAGAAATAGAGCCTTCTGTTGTCTCGGCAACGAATCGTTCTACATTCCAGTCAGCATCTGTAATAATATTGCCATACTGAGATGAAAGGAGCAATTCGCCCTTGAAAGAATCCGGAAGGAAAATTTCGATACAGGTAGCGGGATTTACGGTTTCTCTTCTGCCGTAACGTATTGTTGTTTTAAAACGATTAGCAGTAACTTTTGCATAATATTCACTTCCGGAAAGACCATTAATATATTCTTTGATAGTAAGGGTATCATCATCTGCTTTATGAAGGAGAAGCGTTTCTGCCTGATATCCAATCTGTAATGTCTTTACGGAAGAAACATCTAAAGAAAGAATATTATCTGGTTCTTTAGATAAAATTTCTATAAAATCTAAATTTTTTGATTTACTGTTTTGCATAAATCCCAATGCCTCCTGTGCCATATAAATTGTTGTAATGATTCAGAATCATGTTTCTTGGGTCCCAAAGTCAAACGCCTTATCGTGCAAGCCCGAACGGAGTTTGAACTTTTTGACCCTGGTATCATATAAAAATAATATCATGATGTTACGAATTACTCCGTAGCTAACGCTACTCTCGTAATTCTGAAACATTCGAAATCCGCTGATTTACTGCGTAAATCGCTACTTTCTCATGTTTTGCGGGTCCCAAAGTCAAACGCCTTATCGTGCAAGCCCGAACGGAGTTTGAACTTTTTGACCCTGGTATCATTTTATTATAAAATAGAAAAGTAAATATAGCAATATTGAATCAAAAATACTTAGTCTGGTATGGAAATTTCCATTTTTATTAAAAATTTATATGGATTATTTCAAGTGTAAAATATGCAAAGAATTTGCAGTTAAAAACAGGACAGGTAATATAAAGT
>CAKREJ010000205.1 GCA_934317185.1 uncultured Anaerobutyricum sp.
TGCCTTATCTGGATTCATTCTTCCACAATCCGGTATAGAATGATACTTTGAACCTGTCTCAGACAACCATACCATTGTTTCCTCTGAATCAGAACTAGAATCAGAAGAATAATTAGATACAGGCATACCACCACGAGAACCACTATTAGTGTTACTAGTGCTACTTGCTTTTTCTGCCTTTGTTTTTAAAGATGCATTTTCTGTTTTTAATTTTTTCTTCTCACTTCTTAGAGTATTAACCTTTTCCTTTAAATCAGAATTCTTGTCCTCTAAACTTTCAATCTGATCTTGCTGTTCAGAATTTTCATTCTTTAAAGTCTCAATTTCATCTTCCTGTGCATTAAATTGTTTTTCTACAGAGTCATATTTTGACTTTAATTCATCATATTGTTTCTGTACCGCTGCATATGACTTTGAATTTTCTTCACTGTTTGACCAGAAGATTCCTGTTGTAATCAAAAGTACAACACAAAGAATCATAGATATAGAAATCTTTTTTCGTTTCTTCTTTACTGGAACAACTTCAACATCTTGTACCGATAAATCCTCTTTTTTTCTTTCGTCCATATTTTTTCTCCATAGTATTAATTTTCTTTTATATCTCTGCTATTATCAAAGTCCCAAAGACCATTCTTCATACCAATCTTCGTCCCAATAAGTACCATACCAAGATTTTCCTTTTTTATAAACGCTGTCTTCATCCCAAGTATGTCCTTCATATGTTTTTCCATCATACATAAATTTGTAGCATAATGTGAAATCTTCATAGTTATACCATGTATTTCTTCCTCTCACACGAAAATGAACATATCTTGTTTGTCCCGGCTTTATTGCTACTTTTTTTCCTAAGCTAACTTTACGGTCAAAGGATTTATAATCCACATCCTCTACCTTATTTCCAGATATAATATACAGAGTCTTCTTTCCCTTATTTTTAAATCTTACAGTAAAATAATTACCTCTTGTATCATAATCATATAAAACCGCTCCAAAATTAGGATCTATTATATCCACTATTACTTTACATTTATATGACTTACCTTTACATTTAGCTATAATATAACAATTACCTTTTCCAACTGTCTTTACTGTTCCATTCTTAGAAACTGTTGCAACTTTTTTATTTGTAGTAGACCATGTAACTTTTCCCGGCGCATTTACTAATTTATTTTTGAAACGTTCTCCTCTGTTAAGTCGATATTTATACCATTTGATATATGGTTTAGGAGCCTCTACCGTTACGTTCATATAGAATTTCTTATTATTTTCTAATTTAAATGTAACCTTGTATGTACCTTTCTTTATTCCATCAATGACCAATCTTCCGCTTTTTAAATACGGCAAAACACTTAATCCTTTTTTATTTACTTTAATATCTTTTGCCAAAAAAGCTTCATTAGACTTTTTTGGTAGTGATATTATTGTATATCCCCCTTCGACTAATTTAATTGTTTTCTTCATAGAAAGTTTTGTCATGGCTTTATCAAATTTTTCTATATTATATTTAAAAGATAATGCAATTTTTGAATTATTGCTAACAATATAAGTATATTTATCCATCGGAAGAAGATTCCCACTACTATAAACATCTCCAATCCAAGTATCGCCTTGTACCATATTTTTCATTGTTGCAGTATCACTTTTTAAAACAATCCCTTTACTATTTTTTATTTTAATATTATATGTTCCCTTATCTAATGACTTTGAATTACCATAGAGTGATATTTCGTAATTCATCGTAAATATTTGTGGTTTATTTGTAGAAAAACTAATTTCTTTACTTTCGCCGGGTTTGAGAACTACTGTAGATTGTTTAACAGATGCCGCTTCTACTGTTGTAGCGGTCGTGATTGGTACAACTTCTGGTGCTACCATAGATAATGTAAATATCATAGTGATAGCAAATAATAGTTTTTTTCCTATTCTTTTCATAGTTTCTTTCCCTCTTTCTTTACTTTGATTACTTTTCCATTCTTTCAAACTCAATAAATCTTTTTCTTTTTTTAAGCATCTTTTTTAAATCTTGACAATGTTTTGGAGAAACCATAAATTTTCCACAACGCTCACAATAATGAACTGTATCTAGCTGTCTATCTACATGGACATATGCAACCTTCATAACTAAATTATGTATTGGACAAATCTCCTCTTCACCATGATTTATTGATAAAGTACGAATAGTTTGTCCCGATATAATAGTTTTGTAATTATTATTTTTCTCCTGCTTCACTTCTGCCATTTATTTTTCTACTCCTGCATTTCTGACCATTCTGCTTTTTCAACTGAAATTTTATCGAAATTTTTATCTGTTGAGAAAGTAAATTTCATTTTC
>CAKREJ010000206.1 GCA_934317185.1 uncultured Anaerobutyricum sp.
TATAATGAAAAAATATGATTATTTAATTGTAGGAGCGGGACTTTTTGGAGCAGTTTTTGCCCATGAAATGACAAAAGAAGGGAAAAGATGTCTTGTAATTGATAAGAGAAGTCATATTGCAGGTAATATTTACTGTGAAAATATAGAAGGAATCAATGTGCATAAATATGGTGCACATATTTTTCATACATCTGATAAAGAGGTGTGGGAATATATTAACCAGTTTGCACAGTTCAATAATTATATTAATTCTCCGATAGCAAGATATAAAGACGAAATTTATAATCTTCCATTTAATATGAACACCTTCAGTAAGATGTTTAATATTAAGACACCGGCAGAAGCGAAAGCAAAGATTCAGGAAGAAATTAAGGAATTAGCAATTACAGAACCTAAAAATCTAGAAGAACAGGCTCTCTCTTTAGCAGGTCGTTCTGTGTACGAAAAGTTGATAAAAGGTTATACAGAGAAACAGTGGGGACGGGAGTGTAAGGACCTTCCGGCATTTATTATTAAGAGGCTGCCGCTTCGTTTTGTTTATGATAATAATTATTTTAATGATCGTTTTCAGGGAATTCCGATGGGAGGCTATACACCAATTGTAGCAAAGCTGTTAGAAGGTTCGGAAGTATTATTAAACACAGATTATTATGATTTCAGAAAAGAGAATGCAGATATTGCAGAGAAGACTGTATATACAGGAATGTTAGATAAGTATTTTGATTACAAATATGGGGTATTAGAATATAGAAGTGTTCGATTTGAGACAGAAACTTTAGATATAGATAATTACCAGGGGAATGCGGTAGTGAATTATACGGAGAGAGAAGTTCCGTATACGCGTATTATTGAGCATAAACATTTTGAATATGGAACACAGCCTAAAACAGTTATTTCCAGAGAATATCCAAGTGAGTGGAGGCTTGGAGAGGAACCATATTATCCGGTTAATAATGAAAAGAATGAAGAGATTGCTGCGAAATATCGTGTGTTAGCCGAGAAAGAAGAAAAAGTTATTTTTGGTGGTCGTCTGGGGGCATACCGTTATTATGACATGGATAAAGTTATTGCAGCAGCATTAAAAGCAGTTAAATTGGAGAAAAATCGATAAGATTTATAAATAAATTATTATAAATGAGTAATAAATATTTACAAAATCAGCACAAGAAGGTATATTTATGAAAGAATAAGTATGCCTTCTTTCTTTTTTTACTTCTTTAGAAGTATAGAACGAAAGAATAGTATTTGTTGGGAAGATATTAAAAATCATGATTTTTATTGGGGATTTAAAGATTTTGATACATAGAAAGGTGATGTGTATGAATACTTTACAGACAAATGACTGGCTTATTTTAAATTCAATTATTTATGAAATTTATACGACGCCTGATTTTAACGAGATGCGTAAGAAGTTTTTGGAACAGATGAAGATGCTTGTAGATTTTGACAGTGCGGATTTTTATCTGCCGGCTTTTGGCGAGGAACATAGGCTGACAGCACCAGTTACCTATCATTGTGATGAGGACTTATCGGAGGTTTACGATAGTATCGACTACAGCAGAGGGATTATGTACAGCGGAAAAAGTATTGTATATCGTGAGACAGATATTATTTCTGATGATGTAAGAGTGAAAACAGAGTATTACCAGAAGGTATATAAGCCGAATAACTGGCATTATTCTTTGCAGATGATTATGGCAAAAGAGAAAAAGTTTCTTGGCGTGGTGACGATGTATCGTAATATTGGAAAGAATGATTTCAGTCATGATGAAGTTTTTTTAGTAGATACTTTGAAGGATCATATGGCATACAGATTATGGCAGCAAAGACAGAATCAAATGCAGCTTGGGGAGAAGCTTACTGTCACAGCAGCAACGGAAAAGTATGGTCTTACAAAACAGGAACATAATATTTTGCATCTTTTAATGGAAGGAAAAGATAATAGCTTTATCTGTGATTACTTATCTATTAGTATCAATACGTTAAAGAAGCATATTTTGAATATTTATCGTAAGCTGGGAATCCGTAACAGGGTACAGTTATTTAAAAAAATAAGAGAAAAGGAATAAAAATAATTAAAAAGTAGTAAAAAAATGGTTAAATGGGTGACTTGTATTAAATATCTTCATGGAGTATAGTCACAAGTATCAAAAGCAAGGGAGCTGTAAGTGGTAAATACAGCTTCCTTTTTTTATAGTTTTTTATTTATAGTAAAAATAAAGGAGGATAAGGTATATGAAGGAATTAGTTATGATTATTCGACCGGAGAAATTAGAAGATATTAAGCATATTTTAGATAATGTAAATTGT
>CAKREJ010000207.1 GCA_934317185.1 uncultured Anaerobutyricum sp.
ATCCCCGAAGAACTTAAAGAACGGATATTTGAACCCTTTTTCCGTCTGGACAAATCCAGAAGCCGGGAACTTGGCGGTGTAGGACTTGGTCTTGCACTTGTCCGTGAGATTGTAAGGGTGCATAACGGCAGCATTTTCGTTAAAAATAATGTGAACTCCGGCACAACTTTTGAAGTGATTTTTCCATAAAAATCACTTCAAGAAGAATACAGACTACGGAAAAGCATAATCGTTTTACACCATTTTTTGTTTTCGCTTTTCCTTCCAAAGTATCTTGTTTCATATGTATGCCACCTTACTATTTATTTTGATATTATTATAACTATCTACTATATGCAACATACTATATATATCATGATTTTCTTTTTACTTCCAGCACTCTTTACAAATGATTCCAGTGATTCAAGAATACCTCTGCATTTTTGCAGGTGAGTACCCATTTCCAACGAAATGGTGACTGTAAGACACTATATTTATAAAAAATTTTTTATATAATAAAAATATGGAAAATATTATAAAATCATTTTCAAAATAAGCTGCAAAAAGGGGGAGAGGAAAGCTATGACAAATTTCTATGTTTATTCTTTTATATTAGCGGTAATCCCGCTACTTTTAGGATTCCTGTTTATCTGGTTTGGAAAAAAACTGTGGAACGATGCAACTAAAAAAAATGAAGAATATCAGCAGCATTACACAGGACATACCACATTGCGTGTAATCCGGGTAGAAAAAAATGAATGGGAAGAAACAAACTCAAACGAGCAGGGACCGGAAAGCAGAATTTCTGTTACCTCGTATACTCCAGTTTATGAGTATACGGTAAATGGTCAAAGATACGAATATCATACCCGCATAGGAAGTTCTATAAATCAGTATCCTATCGGGAAAGAATATCCAGGATATTATAATCCAAAAAATCCGGCAGATGTGACAGAAGCTTTGAAAGATGTGGCAGGCGGAGGTTCTCGTTTCTTTAGTTTGTTGTGTTTCGGAATTGGAATACTTGCTATTTTATTTGCTCTGATAAGAATATGGACAGTTATAACAATCCTGTAATATCCAGATACGATCAGCAAAAAACAGCCACAAAAGCAAGTACACTGATAACTCTGAGACTATATCATGCATTGCATGAAGTGCATCTCGCAGCAAGAATGCCAGGGTTTTCTTGAATTCACAAAATTTCATAAAAATTTCATAAAAAGGAGGAAATGAAAATGTTAAACAAAAAAGGGGAACAAAAATCAAAAAATCAATTACGTTTTATCTTTCGAATCCAACGAATCTTTTTACTTATCCCTCTTTTGATTCTGTGCCTGAATTTCTCTATTTTGGCACAGGCAAAAGGAACCTGGGATCCTAATTTACAAATGTGGCTTGATACGACCCGGATTGCTGATTTAAAAAATATGTATCCCGGTGATTACAATGTGATTATTGCCAAAATTAATGATCCGGATGTGCAAAGAGTCCCATCTTATAATGTACTGGTTACTTCCTCTGATCCTTCCGTTGTTGATATTTTTGGGGTAGATAACATGGATTTTGGTTCTTATGACCCGGATATGGATGTCGGTATTCAATTATCTGCAAAAAAAGTCGGAAAGGCTACCATCACTATCAAGTACAAAACTATTACAAAAGTTCTCCATGTTACTGTAAAAAAATCCATTGCCTCTTTTAGTTATAAAACAGGTACGATGACGCTTGGACGAAAATATTCTATCCGTCACTTTGTTACATTTCGTGGAAATAAACCTCAGATAAAGAAAATAAAATCAAGCAATAAAAAAATCATAAAAGTATCCGGTGAAAAACTGATTCCTAAAAAAACCGGAAAAGCAACAATCACTGCCACAATTAACGGAAAAAAACAGAAGATAAAACTCACTGTAAAAAAAGCGAAGCCAAAACCGAAATTGAGTCAATTAAAATCCAAAAAAGCAGGTCTTAATTACGGAAACTTACACGGAGAATCTACTGTAAAAATTAAACTGACAAATAAAACACATTACACTATAACCAAAGTAAAACTAACTTCTACATTATTCTTTGATGACGTTTGGGATGATTGCCGACCAAAAAAGACAAAAACACTTACTGTAAACCTTAAACCTGGCCAATCAAAAACTGTAAAAATCTACTTTGGAAAATATCCGGTAAGCAGACCGACAAGGTGGAGTTACAAAATCCTGAAATTTTGGTATAAGTAATCATTCTGATTTAAGTGTAAATTATTCTGTGTAAACCTCACAGGCATCGTTCATATCCTACATTAAAAAAGCGAAGGGAGGATTTATCCAATGT
>CAKREJ010000208.1 GCA_934317185.1 uncultured Anaerobutyricum sp.
CACAGAGAATTATCCGGTAATCGTGCAGACGAAAATATGGAGCAGATACTGAATTTCTTTAAAAGAACAAAGAATAATAAGGAATTTATCCAGCTTATGAGACAGTCGTTGCTTAAAAAATAATGGATCATAAGTTTTGTTTTGATTATGACAATTCGATAACATATTAATCCGTCGATACTGTCGATAGTAAGTAAAAAATACAAAGAAGATTTAAATTTGTATCGTATGCATAAATAAATCATGCAATACCGACATAATTCGTAAACTACAATAATTGACGGACATAATAATGTGTAGTATGATTTGGAGCGAAACATTTGTAAATATTAAGTATGAATAAAAACAAATCAAATTGAAAAGGAAGAGAAAATGATTAAACATTATTTAACAGTATTTTTAATTTCTATGGTTCCAATCGCAGAACTAAGAGCAGCAATTCCTTACTCACAGGCAGTAGGACTTCCCTTAATTCCTTCGTATATTATTGCGATTATCGGAAATATGATTCCGGTGCCGTTTATCTATTTATTTGCAAGAAAGGTACTTGAAATCGGAAACGATATGCCGGGAATTATCGGTAAGTTCTGTCGCTGGTGTACGGCGAAGGGAGAAAAAGGTGGAGAAAAACTTCAGGCAACAGCAGGAAAGGGACTCTTTGTTGCCCTACTGTTATTCGTAGGAATTCCGCTTCCGGGAACAGGAGCCTGGACAGGAACATTGGCAGCCAGCTTTTTAAAAATGGATTTTAAATCAAGTGCAGTTGCGGCTATGTGCGGTGTTTTACTTGCAGGAATCATTATGATGACATTGAGTGCAGGATTTTTTACATTGATTCGATAGATAAAAGGGAGAATTGTTGGGGATGAAACGGTTAGGAAATTTTTTTGATGAAATATACGGTTTTGACGGAATGTCCTGTTTCTTACTGGCAGTTAGTGTCGTTTTGAATCTGTTTACAGGTTTGTGGCCGTCACAGGCGGTAAATAATTTTAACTTAATCAGTTACTTGCCATTACTCTGGTGTGTTTTTAGAGTATTTTCTCATAACTACGAAAGAAGAGAGAAGGAGAATGAGAAGTTTTTAAATGTGATTCGCCCGATCTGTGAGAATGTTATTGAAAAACGAGAAGAAAAAGCTGAAGCAAAGCTATTCCGCTTCTTCAAATGTCCGCTATGTAAGCAGAAGCTTCGTGTCCCGAAAGGAAAAGGCAAGGTGGAAATCACCTGCCCGAAATGCGGAAATAAATTTATAAAAAAAGCGTAGGAGATTCTGAGTTGTAAGGCGAAACGGACGAAACCTCGAAATCCCATACATCATATTTGTGATTTTAGTCGCGGCGTGTTGAATGTTCGCTTAAAGTGTTGCATCCAACACTTGTTCCGAGACCAAAAATATGATGTATGGGATTTCGAGGTTTCTGACTGTGGCTATTGAAGTAAAATCAGAAGAACCCAATCTTCCAATATAAAATTCCGACTTTATTTCAGCAGCCAAAGTCAGCTTTGTCTTTGCCTGCGGCAAATTAAAATTGACAATTATAATTACAGGGGAGTTGTTATTATGAATGAAAATAAAATAAATGGTACGCAGAAGATAAATTATCAGAAGCTGCTTGATAAAGTCACAGATAAGATTGCAAAGGACTGTGCGGAAGGAAAGAACCGTCCAACACTTTTTCTTCATGCCTGTTGTGCACCTTGTAGTAGTTATGTACTTGAATATCTGACAAAGTATTTTAAAATCACGATTTTCTATTATAATCCCAATATTACACCGGAAACAGAATATATAAAAAGGGTAAAGGAACTGAAACGTTTTATTCATGAAGCCGGATATGAAAATGATGTTAGCTTTGTAGAAGGGACTTACGATTCGCAGGTATTTTTTGATATGGCAAAAGGAATGGAAAATCTGCCAGAAAGAGGACTCCGTTGTTATCACTGTTATGCACTCCGTATGGAAGAAGCTGCAAAAAAAGCCGCAGAATTAGGAGCGGATTACTTTACAACAACCCTTTCGATCAGCCCCCATAAAAATGCACAGTGGATTAACGAAATCGGAGAAAAACTTGCTGATCAATATGGAGTGAAACATCTGCCTTCCGACTTTAAGAAAAAGGGAGGATATCTGCGTTCTATCGCACTTTCCGAGGAATATCATCTATATCGTCAGGACTACTGCGGTTGTGTGTTTTCAAAGAAAACACCTGATTTGGATTAGGCAGAAAACCGGGGGAATCTCCAGAAGTGTGGCTCTTTATTTTACAACCTTTCCCTCCAGTACAGATTTCGTAAAAATT
>CAKREJ010000209.1 GCA_934317185.1 uncultured Anaerobutyricum sp.
AAAAAAGCAGTAGAGCAGAATGATAAAGTTGTTGTCAGTGTATTTTTAAATCCTACACAGTTTGGACCAACAGAAGATTTAGAGGCATATCCAAGAGATTTTGAAGCAGATTGCAAACTCTGTGAGTCTATCGGAGCTGCTGTAGTATTTCATCCGGAGCCATCTGAAATGTACGCACCAGATTTTTGTACATGGGTAGATATGGATGTCCTTTCCAAGACCTTATGTGGTCAGAGCAGACCGATTCATTTCAGAGGAGTATGTACCGTTGTAAGTAAGCTTTTTAATATTGTGACACCGGACCGTGCATATTTTGGACAAAAAGATGCACAGCAGCTTGCGATTATTCGCCGTATGGTAAGAGACTTAAATATGGACATTGAAATTGTAGGATGTCCGATCGTTCGTGAGGAAGATGGTCTGGCAAAAAGCTCCAGAAATACTTATTTGAATGAAGAAGAGAGAAAGGCCGCTTTAATTTTAAGTAAGGCTGTTTCTCTTGGAAAGCAAATGGTAGAAGGTGGAGAGACATCTGCCGCAGCAGTAAAAGAAGCGATGATTAAAAAAATTGAGTCTGAGCCAATGGCTAAAATTGATTATGTAGAGGCAGTAGATGGATTATCCATGCAGCCTGTAGAAGAAATCAAAGCCCCGACACTGGTAGCTATGGCTGTTTATATCGGAAAAACAAGACTCATTGATAACTTTATCGTAGAAGAATAGTTACGGGTCGTTTCTATTTTATCAAGGTTTAATAAATTAAGTAAGGAATCTCTTTCCTCTAAGTATAAATGAAGGAAGGAGAGGAATTACTTTTCTAGCATTCTTGAAAAGATTATTTCGGAGGAATAGATACAATGCAGATTACAATGTTACAGGGAAAGATTCACAGAGCAACTGTTACTCAGGCTGAACTTGATTATGTTGGAAGCATCACAGTAGATGAGGATTTACTTGATGCGGCCGGTATCAGAGAATACCAGATGGTTCAGATTGTAGATGTAAATAATGGAAATCGTTTTGAGACGTACACAATTGCCGGCGAAAGAGGCAGCGGTGTTATGTGTTTAAATGGTGCCGCAGCAAGATGTGTCAGTGTGCATGATAAGATCATTCTTATGGCTTATGCACAGATGACTCCGGAAGAAGCGAAAGTAAACAAACCAAATGTTGTATTTGTAGATGATGAGAATAAGATCAGCCGTGTTACAAATTATGAAAAACATGGACGTTTATTCGATATGGAGAGGTTAGGATAAGTTAAAATGTTAAAAGGAAAAACCGTTGTTTTAGGCGTAACCGGAAGTATTGCAGCGTATAAGATTGCAAGCCTTGCAAGTATGCTCGTAAAACAGCATTGTGATGTACATGTGATCATGACAAAAAACGCAACGAATTTTATCAACCCAATCGCATTTGAGACATTAACAAATCATAAATGTCTTGTGGATACATTCGATAGAAATTTTCAGTTTCATGTAGCACATGTGTCTCTGGCACAAAAAGCAGATGTAATGATGATTGCACCGGCTTCGGCAAATATTATTGCCAAACTGGCACATGGAATAGCCGATGATATGTTAAGCACAACTGCATTGGCTTGCAGTGCAAAGAAGATTATATCTCCGGCAATGAATGTGCATATGTTTGAAAATCCAATTGTTCAGGACAATTTAAACATATTGAGAAAATACGATATGGAAATAGTAGAGCCTGCAGTTGGTTATCTGGCTTGTGGAGATACCGGGGCAGGAAAGATGCCGGAGCCAGAAGTTTTGTATGAGTATATCTTAAAAGAAATTGCCTGTGAGAAAGATTTAAAAGGGAAAAAGATTATGGTAACAGCCGGACCGACGCAGGAGGCGATTGACCCGGTCCGTTACATTACAAATCATTCTACAGGGAAAATGGGATATGCAATTGCAAAAAGAGCAATGCTTCGTGGTGCTGATGTAACGCTTGTATCCGGTTCAGTTGCACTTGCTCCGGTTCCGTTTGTAAAGATGGTACCTGTAGTTACAGCACAGGATATGTTTGAAGCAGTCAGCGGTGGTTTTCCTGAACAGGATATTTTAATTAAGTCAGCGGCAGTGGCAGATTATCGTCCGGCTGTTGTCAGCGATGAGAAGGTAAAAAAGAAAGATGGCGATATGGCAATTGCTCTTGAGCGAACAACAGATATTCTTGGGTATATCGGCGAACATAAAAAGCCGGAACAGATTATTTGTGGATTTTCCATGGAAACACAAAATATGCTTGAAAATTCCCGAAAGAAATTA
>CAKREJ010000210.1 GCA_934317185.1 uncultured Anaerobutyricum sp.
GTGCCATTCTTCTTTATGAGAAAGAAGATGGTAACTTCAAAGTAAGTATGCGTTCTAACGATGCGGTAGATGTCAGCACGATCGCTCAGATTTTTGGTGGTGGTGGTCATATCAAAGCTGCCGGCTGCACTGTGCATGGACAGCCAAGAGATATCGTTATGAATATTACACATATGGTAGAGCATCAGTTAAATGAATTAGAAGAAAAGCAGGAATCAATTTATGATAAGCGGAATTCTTAATATAAAAAAAGAAGCAGGATTTACTTCGCATGATGTAGTAGCAAAGCTGCGTGGAATCGTGCATCAGAAGAAAATCGGACATACAGGGACACTTGATCCGGATGCAACCGGAGTGTTGCCGGTGTGTCTTGGAAAGGCAACCAAGCTTTGTGATATTATTGGAGACTGGGATAAAACTTATGAAGCGGTACTTCTTCTCGGAAAAGAAACAGATACGGAAGATACGAGTGGAAAGGTTCTTCAGGAAAAAGAAGTAACGGTAACAGAAGAGGAAATACAAGAGATCATTCTTTCTTTTCAGGAAACTTATGACCAGATTCCTCCGATGTATTCTGCCAAAAAGGTAAATGGAAAGAAGCTTTATGAGCTGGCAAGACAGGGGATAATTATTGAAAGAAAACCTTGTCCGGTCACACTTTCTTCTATTATCATAAAAAAAATAGCACTCCCTTATGTAACTTTTGAAGTGACCTGTTCAAAAGGAACTTATATTCGAAGTCTTTGCCGTGATATTGGGGCAAAGGCAGGATGTGGAGGATGTATGGCGGGGCTTGTCCGTACCAGAGTTTCTTCTTTTAAAATAGAAGAGGGATTTACGCTTTCTGAAATAGAAGAAATGCGGGATAAAGATACGTTATCAGAACACATCATACCCGTTGATAAAGTTTTTTCACATCTACCGGCTTTTTTTGTAAAAGAAAGTGGCGAAAAGCTCCTCTATAACGGGAATCCAATTGCTGTTAATTTATGCGAAAAGGAGCAATTCGCAGAAGAACAAAATACAGATGAAAAGCAGGAATACAGATGTATGGCTGGCGACAGATTTCGTGTATATGACAGCCATCATAACTTTATAGGGATTTATCAGCTTCAGGAAAGCAAAGTACTAAAGCCTTATAAATTGTTCCTGTAAATACTCACAAAATCCATACCGCAAAAGTCAGCGGTTCCGGAGGGGAAAATGGAATATATAACAAGCTCAGACTTTCATTTTAAAAACACCGCAGTTGCACTTGGAAAGTTTGAAGGAATTCACCGAGGACATCAGCTTTTGATGGACGAAGTAATAAAACAGGAGCTTCACGGACTTCGAAGCGTTGTATTTACTTTTGATCGTCCAACCAGACTGACCCTTTCCGGTGATACAGAATATAAACAAATCTATACAAAAGAAGAGAGAAAAGCAATTCTTGAAAAAAGAGGAATCAATATATTGATCGAGCATCCTTTTACAAAGGAGTTTGCTGCCCTTACCCCGGAGAGATTTATTCGGGAAGTTCTTGTAGAAAAAGTAGGAGCAAAGGTCATTGTTGTCGGAACAGATTTTCATTTTGGAAAAAATCGATCTGGCAGTATTTTAGATCTGGAAAAGTTAGAAGAAGAATGCGGATATCATCTGATTGTTGTTGAAAAACTGCAGTTAGACGGAAAAGATATCAGCAGTACGAGAATCCGTGCAGCTCTTGAAAAGGGAGCTATGGAAGAAGCCTGTGCACTTTTAGGAAGAAACTACAGTGTTTCCGGAGAGATTGTTCATGGAAATGCTCTTGGACGCACGATACAGGTTCCAACGATAAATCAGAAAGTGCCATCCTTTAAATTGCTGCCGCCAAATGGCGTATATGTTTCACAAATTCACTGGAATGATGAAGTGTACTATGGCATTACCAATATCGGAACTAAGCCGACCGTAAACGACACCAGTGAAAAAACAGTCGAAACGAATATATTTGATTTTGATAAGGATGTTTACGGAGAAAAGATGGTTGTAGAACTCTTACATTATCACAGAAAAGAAAGCCGTTTTTCTTCCGTAGAAGCATTGCAGACACAGCTTTTTAAAGATATTGAATTTGGAAAGCAATTTGTTGCAAAGATTAGGTAGTATACCTTCATTCCTATACAGCCAGTTAAAAAAATAAACTTATTCAAAGGATACTAGAGCGTGTTTGAAAAACCATTCCTACAATCTGCACGCCCCAATTTGCGGTATATTTTGCCTTCATTCAGTTGA
>CAKREJ010000211.1 GCA_934317185.1 uncultured Anaerobutyricum sp.
TACGCAGCGACTACTGGCACATTTTACTAGTATTTATTTTTTTATTTTTCGTCCGTCACTCAGGCAAATTCGTATTTGATGCTTCAGTACCTATATCGGTGAGTATCCCCATAACAGGGCGGTATGGCATGGCGAAACGTTGAGAGAGATATCGCATGGCGGCACCGGTCTCCCCATCAGGACCACCAAATTGTGATATAATCGCTTTTGCCATAGCTGCATCTGTTCTTTTTATATTAATTGGATGTTCTAATCTTTTTTCATAATTCCACATAATCTTACCCCTCCATTTCCCACGGCCACGGTTCATTTGCCCATATCCAGAAGTTTGTGTCTTTTGGTACGGTATCAAGAGTCAGGGGAGAGAAGCGGCTGCCATATTCTTTTAATGCCTGAGTTCTTGCATTTTTATAATATTCAAAGTATTCTAAAGCTTCATGATCAGAAGGATGGGTATCAAGAAACATAGCACAGTCTAAGGCAGCAAAGCTGACAAGGTCAATATAGTATTTTAAGTTTTTTTGTTCGGTATTACAGTTAGAGTTCTGGTTGCGATTGCACTTCAAATTACAATTAAGATTGCAATTAGGATTATTGTTGTGGCTGCAATTCATATTGCAGTTTTGAATGGAATTCGTATTATGCATCATTTTTTATACCTCCTTCCTGTAAATGGAAGGTCAAGTTCCTGAAAGATTGTACCAGCACATAATGCATTTTCAGGCTTATATATATTCTGCCATTTCTGCCACGGTACATAAGCCATAGCAAGAGGCATGGAAGCAAGTTTTAAAGTTTCTTTTTCCTGTATGCATGAACAGGAAGAATGATAACAATTATCCATCATAAAAGTATCTCCTTATTTTGTAAGATTCATAACTATTCAGAGTCTTATAAGTTCAAAGTTATGCTATACCAGGTGTGAAATGAAACTTTTTATTGTCTTTGCAGACAGTTTCATTTTGTAAATTTAATCTGAATAGTTACTATAATTTATATATATGATGAGAAAGAAAAAGTGTCCACAAGATCTGTTTTCAGGTGTGGATGTAAAATTTCAGGTTGTTTGGCGATTAAACGAAAGGGAATGTATCTTATCAAATGCAATATTTTATGAATATTGTTAGAAAAGTATCAGAAAGTGCTTTGAAAGTTTGGAAGGTGTACAAATTGACATAATTATGCGGGGGGGGTATAATATAAAAATAACTGTTTTATTTCATAATATGTTAGTTCCCCAAAATAACATATTAGAAATCCCCAAAACAGTGAGAGAGTCTTCCGGAGAATATGATTTTTCGGAAGACTTTTTTATTCTACAGGAGATGCTATTCCTGTAAAGTGGGAAATAGTTTTTATATAGATTTGAAAAAAGAAAATTGCAGTTATCTTGCATTTTTGTAAGTGGGACTGTATAATATAAGATTGAATATTAAATTGCTTTATTGTTTATAGAGAAAGGAATGGAATAATGACAAAGATAGATATTATTTCTGGTTTTTTGGGAGCTGGAAAAACAACTTTAATTAAAAAACTTATTGAGGAAGGTTTGAAGGGGCAGAAGGTTGTTCTGATTGAAAACGAATTTGGTGAGATTGGTATTGATGGTGGATTTTTAAAAGAATCCGGTATTCAGATTAATGAAATGAATTCCGGATGTATCTGCTGTTCTTTGGTTGGTGATTTTAATACCGCATTAAAAGATGTATTAGAGCAGTATACACCGGACCGTATTATTATCGAACCTTCAGGAGTTGGAAAGCTTTCAGATGTTATGAAGGCAGTGCAAAAGGTTGTAGATGAAGAAGAGAATGTTGTATTGAACAGTCATATTACTGTTGCGGATGCGATGAGAGCTAAAATGTATCTGAAGAATTTTGGAGAATTTTATCGTAATCAGGTGGAGTTTGCGAGTGCTGTAATTTTAAGTCGTTCTCAGAATGTGAAGGAAGATAAACTGGAAAAGGCAGTAGAGCTTCTTCGTGGTATTAACGAGAAATGTCCTATTGTAACCACTCCATGGGAAGAACTTAACGGAGCACAGCTTCTTGAAGTGATGGAAGGGGAGAATGATTTCGCAAAAGAATTGATGGAAGCAGCACAGGTTTGTCCTGAATGTGGACATCATCATGATCACGGTGAAGAATGCCATGAGCATCATCACGATCATGAGCATGACCATGAATGCCATGAGCACCATCAT
>CAKREJ010000212.1 GCA_934317185.1 uncultured Anaerobutyricum sp.
ACTGATACTAATCTGCCAGTCTTGCTACGAACAGAACTCAGGAAGATAAATAAAGCATATCTGTGGCCTCGGAGCAAGTGTTGGATGCCGAGCACTTAAGCGAGCATTCAACACGCCGCGACTAAAGTCACAGATATGCTTTATTTATCTTCCTGAGTTCGTCAGCTTAGCCTTTTGGCAAATTACTATCTAACTTGTCCTTCTCCTCGAATAATATATTTATAGGTACATAGTTCTTCTAAGCCCATCGGTCCTCTGGCATGGAGCTTCTGCGTAGAAATTCCCATCTCACATCCAAGTCCAAATTCTCCGCCATCTGTGAAGCGAGTGGAAACATTCACATAAACAGCCGCACTGTCTACTCTTGTAGTAAAATACTCTGCTGCTTCCTTTGATTCTGTAACAATTGCTTCACTGTGACCCGTAGAATGTTTTGAAATATGCTCTACTGCTTCTTCCACACTATCTACTACTTTTACCGCAAGAATGTAATCAAGGAATTCTGTATCGAAATCGTCTGCCCCAGCCGGTGTCCCTGAAATAATTTTAGCAGCTCTATCACAAAGACGAAGCTCCACTGGAATTTCACCTTTTTCTTTGCGGTCTTCCACTAACTTTTTCTGCAATAATGGCAGAAACTTTTCAGCAACTGCACTGTGAACAAGTAAAACTTCTTCCGCATTACAAACACTAGGACGGCTTGTTTTTGCATTTTCAATAATGCCTAACGCTTTATCAAAGTCTGCTTTGTCATCGACATAAACATGACAGATTCCTGTTCCTGTCTGGATACATGGAACTTTGGCATTCTCCACACAAGAGCGGATCAGACCAGGACCTCCTCTTGGAATTAAAAGATCTACATACCCTACTGCCTTCATTAATTCTACAGAACTTTCTCTGCTTGTATCTTCGATAAGCTGAATTCCTTCTGCTGGAAGTCCGGACTTTCTCATTCCTTCTTTTAATGCTTTTACAACGGCATCTGCACTCTTCCATGCTTCTTTTCCACTTCGAAGAACACAAACATTACCACTCTTGATGCAAAGTGCTGCAGCATCACTTGTTACATTTGGACGACTCTCATAAATAATTGCGATCACACCCATTGGAACAGCCGTCTTTTCAATGACGATTCCATTCGGACGCTCGATTCTTCTTAACACTTGTCCTGCCGGATCCTCTAAACTGATCAGCTCTCTGATTCCTTTTGCCATTCCTTCAATTCGTCCGGCATCCAGCATCAGACGATCGATCATTACATCGGAAATCTTTCCCTTTGCTGCCTCTACATCCTGCTTATTTGCCTCTAAAATAGCATCTGTATGAGCCAAAAGTTCATCTGCCATATTGGCAAGTGCTTTGTTTTTGGTTTCGGTATCTGCTGAGTTAATCGCATTTTTCGCTGTGACTGCCTGTTTCAGAATCTCTTTTGTTGTCATGCTTTTTTCCTCCCGATAAACTTTGTTCCAACTTTATCTCCATCAAGAATCTTATAAAGAAGCTCCGGTCTTGTTCCGTTAGCAATAATCATGTCAATTCCGGCATTCATTGCTATTTCTGCTGCATGAATTTTAGTGACCATTCCACCCGTACCAAGAGTTGTTCCCTTTGTCCCTGCTAATTCTTTTATTTCCGGAGTAACAGAAAATATCGTATCAATTAGCTGTGCATCTGGATTATTGCGTGGATCCCCTGTATAAAGACCATCTATATCACTTAAGATAATTAATAAATCTGCCTGAGCGTTCTCTGCAACAATTGCTCCCATCGTATCATTATCTCCTACAGAAATTTCCTGTGTCGCAATGGTATCATTCTCATTAATAATCGGAATAACATTCAATTCCAGGAGACGATTCAATGTACTCTGAAAATTGCTATGACTTTCTTCATTAGAAAAATCGAGTCCCGTTATCAACATCTGTGCAACAATATGATTATATTCTCTAAATAATTTATCATAAAGATACATCAATTCACACTGTCCTATCGCTGCTGCCGCCTGCTTTGTGGGCATATCTTCGGGTTTACTTTTCATATTCAGTTTTCCTACACCCATGCCAATAGCACCGGAAGAAACCAAAATAAGCTCATGTCCTGCATTTTTTACATCACTTAAAATCTTACAAAGCTTTTCTGTTCTTCTGATATTAATTCT
>CAKREJ010000213.1 GCA_934317185.1 uncultured Anaerobutyricum sp.
ATATAATCCAGTTGTTTTAATTTTGCATATTGTTCTTCTGTTCCATCTTCTATTCTGCCCGAAGAAGCAGTTCCATTTTCTCTGATTAATCTTATTTCTTCTGCCTGTATTTTCCCAAAAGAGATTCCGAATACCATGGTAATCGCAACAATTCCGATTACTACCGAGCAAAATAAAATCGCATTTCTTACCTTTTTTGTGCCTGCAAAATTTTTAGCCAGTAAGCGAATTATTTCTTTATTGTTATTTGGAATGTTCTTATGAAACATAGATGCCCTCCTAACAATCATTACTATTTCTTGTATAGATTTTCCCATCAGACATACGTATTACTCTGTCTGCCATCTGTGCCACTTCCTCTTGATGCGTCACGATCAATGTCGTCTGATGGAATCTTGCGGCACAGGATTTTAGTAATCCTACGACTTCCATACTTGTAACAGAATCGAGATTTCCGGTCGGTTCATCCGCCAGGACAATTGCTGGTTTCGTTAATAATGCCCGCGCTATAGAAACTCGCTGTTGCTGCCCGCCGGACAGTGTTGATGGAAAACGTTCTAATTTATCTTTTAATCCAAGTGTTTCTACAATCTCATTAAAAAAAACTACATCAATTTTCTTACCATCCAGTCGCATCGGAAGAACTATATTTTCGCGTATGCTAAGAGAAGGTATCAAATTATATTGCTGAAATACAAATCCGATATTTCTTCTTCTGAATATCGTTCTTTCTTCCTTGTTAAGATCTTTTAAACTTGTATTTCTGATCCAGACACCTCCAAAATCCGGAGTATCAAGACCTCCCAAAATGTTCATAAGTGTTGTCTTTCCACACCCAGATGTGCCGACAACTGCTATAAATTCACCGTCTTCCACCGTTAGTGACACACCATCTAAAGCACGCACTTCATATGTATCGGATGTATAATATTTTTTAAGATTTATGGCTTTAATTATGTCCATCTTTTCTGTAAACTCCCTTCGCAAATACTACTTTTTTTCAGCCATACTCTATTTTACATGGTACATCTTACAAACTTCTTACAAGGTGCATATGGATTGTCTATATCGGAAGATTCACCTCTATAAGCATCCCTGGATTCATTTGTTTTGCTTTTATCATCCCTTTTTGTAATAAAACAATCTCTCTGGAAAGATATAAACCAATTCCGCATCCTTCCTGACCTCTTGTCTGCTCGCCTCGATAAAATCTTTGAAAAATTTTGTTTTCTTCTCCGTCTTTTATCCCGATTCCATAATCTCTTATCTGAATTTTATAAAACATTTCTGTTCGTTTCATTGTGATTTCGATCGTACTGTTGCTTTTGCTATATTTGACTGCATTATCAAACACATTATAAAATGCCTCACACATCCAGTTTTTATCATGTTCGCAAATAATTTTCTCCGGCAATTCTACTTGAAAAAAGATACCTTTATCTTCTGCCTTTTTTTGTATTTGCCCTAATGCATTTAGAATTGTTTCGACAAGATTTTCTTTTTGCATGTGAACTTGTATGATTCCTTGCTCTAATCGAGCAGTTTTTATAAAGCTTTCCACTAAAAAACATAATTGTTCTTCACTTGTTCGCAAGTCTTTCATGTATTCTGTATTCAATACTTCTTGCGTTTCATCCAATGACTCTTGCAGCAATTCTGTATAATTTTTTATATTCGCCAGCGGTGTCCTTAGTTGATGCGCAATCTCAGAAATCAATTTTTGTATCTCATATTGACTTTTTTCGGCCTCTTTTCTTCTTCCTTCTAACATTTCCTGTAAACGAATTAACTGATTGGCTGTTTTAGAATAAAGCGTTTCCTTCCCTATATCAGAATCATCTAAGTCATTGCCATTTATTAAAGATTCGGTCAGTTTATATATTTTGTTCATTTCCTTTTTTCTAAAATGATTTTCAACTAAATATACAGTGCTTCCTCCGAGTATGAAACCTACTAAAAATACTGTAAAAATTGCTACAGCCATGCTAATCTCCCATTCTATATCCCATTCCAAATACATTACTGATAACATTCGATGAATCATTTAATTTCTTTTTCAATCTGCTGATCATAACGCTAATTGTGTTGGAATCAATGAATTCACTATCGATTCCCCATATATTTTCCATTATCATCTCTTTTGTAAGAACCTGATTCTG
>CAKREJ010000214.1 GCA_934317185.1 uncultured Anaerobutyricum sp.
TATCTGAATCAGGCTATTCATTTTACAGGAGATGATATGGGAGGCGATCGGGCAATGATCATCGTACTTCTTTATATCGTTATCGCAATTATGGCCTTTGTGTTTGGGATTACGACAAGCAATACGATTCGAAAAGAAGCGGGAGTGATCGGAACATTACGTGCGTCGGGCTATACCAAAAATGAATTAATACGGCATTATATGTCCATGCCACTTTTTGTAACATTTATTGGAGCTATTGTTGGTAATATTTTAGGATATACTGTTTTTAAAAATGTTTGTGCAGATATGTACTACGGAAGTTACAGCCTTCCGACTTATGTAACTCTCTGGAATGCAGAGGCATTTCTGCTTACAACGGTAATTCCGGTTTTCATTATGTTTGTTGTAAACTATGCGATATTGCACAGGAAACTAAAGTTATCACCATTGAAATTTTTACGAAGAGATTTAAGTAAGAAAAAACAGAAAAGAGCATTTCGTCTTAGTTCGAAAATCAATATTTTTGCGAGATTCCGCCTGAGAGTTATTTTTCAGAATTTCAGTAATTATATTGTATTATTTATCGGAATTATTTTTGCAAATCTTTTGCTGTTCTTTGGACTGCTTTTACCATCTGTGCTTAATCATTACCAGACAGATATAAAAAATAATATGCTCGCAAAATATCAATATATGCTTTCGGTCCCGACTAGTGCCATGAGCAGTAACAAGCTATCCAGTTTATTTTCTTTGTTAGAATATTCCCTCGGTACAAAAACAGAAAATGAAGATGCAGAAGAATTTTCTGCGTATTCCTTAAATACAACACCAAAGAATTTTAAAAGCGAAGAAGTCACCTTGTATGGTGTGAAATCTAATAGTAAATACATTAAAATACATTTAAAAGATGAGAAAACAGACCTGCAGGCAGATGGTAAAATAGCAGCAGATGTTTACATTTCGTCTGCTTATGCAGACAAATTCTTATTGAAGCCGGGAGATACCATCACTTTAAAAGAAAAATACGAAAAAGAAACTTATACATTCCGGGTAAAAGGTATTTATGCTTACAATGGAGGTCTTTGTATTTTTATGAATCAGAATCAGTTAAACCGTATTTTTGATTTAGGTTCGGATTATTACAGTGGCTATTTTTCAAACACCGAAATAACTGACATTAGCAGTAAATATGTTGGTTCTGTCATCGACTTAGATGCCCTCACTAAAGTATCCCGCCAGTTAGATGTATCTATGGGAAATATGATGGGACTGGTAAATGGATTCGCCATCGCTATCTTTTTAGTACTTATCTACCTGCTCTCAAAAATCATTATCGAAAAAAATGCCCAGTCTATCTCTATGGTAAAAATACTTGGTTACAATAATGGAGAAATCAGTCAATTATACATTTTCTCAACGACCCTTGTTGTTGTATTGTGCCTCTTGTTAAGTTTTCCATTAGAAACGATTTTCATGAAAGTGATTTTTCGAGAAATGATGCTTCAGAGTTTTTCCGGCTGGATTGCCCTGTACATTGCACCGGGAATTTATATGAAAATGTTTCTTATTGGAATTGTAAGCTATGCAGCAGTTGCATTATTAGAATATCGAAAAATCAGGAAAGTACCGATGGATGAAGCTTTGAAAAATGTAGAATAAAAACTTTTGATTTGTAGAGTTGGCAAAGCAGACGCCGCTACAGAAAAGTGATGGTCGGATTGCTAGAAGAATTATGAAGAACCCCTAAAAGATTTATTGATTTTATTCCGTTGTGCTAAACACTCCATTTTGCCCAATAAAGCAGAAATTTCGCAGAAACGAATGCGAAGTTTCTATGGTCAAAATTCCGCAGCACAAAGTCACAAAATTCAATAAATTTTTTAGGGGTTCTTTTTCATATTTTTTGAGCAATCCGATAGAGTAATATCTATAGAGGCTGTCTATCTTGAATTCTACAAATCAGTTAAAAAATTTGAGGGAGAAGACAGGAAAGACAGCTATGCCAGGGAATTAAATATCATAGGATTGACAATAATGCAAGACCAGATATGTTAGAATCGGAATATACCGTAGTTTCTAATATCAGCCGGCATGGTATTGCTCCAGTAGAGGCAGCGGCACATATTGTTGATCTTATTGAACGGATATTGAAAACAGGAAAAAGTGGA
>CAKREJ010000215.1 GCA_934317185.1 uncultured Anaerobutyricum sp.
GGAGATAGCGGTCTTGCACTCGGAAATGCTATCGGCTCTAACCTGTTTAACATCTTGTTTATCCTTGGGTTCTCAGCCATACTTTCGCCACTGCACGTACTAAGTGAATCCGTCATCGACTGCGGTATTTTATTAGTTAGCAGCATCCTTTTATTCATCTTTGCAAAAACAAAACAGCATATGTCAAAACTCGAAGGAAGTGTCTGCATCGGCCTCTATCTGGCATATATGATATACCTTTTGATTTAATTTAGCGGATACAGACGAAAAAAGAAAGGCAGCATCTAACAAGTGTAAAAATACATTTACTAGATGTTGCCTTTCTTTTTTTCTGTTTCCTGGAGCGTGTTTGAAAAATGCTTTCTGCAAGATATGCGTCACAATTTGCGGAAGATTTCGCAAACACGCTCTAGCTCCAGATATAATAAAAATTAAATCTTCCATCGTATCTTGGTGGAATTAATCAACAGTCTTCTACTTATCCAGAAAATCCATACTATGCATTATTATTCCGGCTGTTTTGGTAATCCGGCAAATCCTGCTTCCAAATCCTCATCCGTAGGAATGTAATCACCCATCTCACCATTATTATATTTCTCATATGCTACCATATCAAAATATCCGGTTCCGGTAAGTCCGAAAAGAATCGTCTTTTCTTCTCCGGTTTCTTTGCATTTTAAAGCTTCATCAATGGCTACACGAATCGCATGACTGCTTTCTGGTGCAGGTAAGATTCCTTCTACTCTTGCAAACTGCTCTGCTGCTTCAAATACTGATGTCTGTTCTACGCTTCTTGCCTCAATAAGTCCCTGATCATATAATTCAGATACGACACTGCTCATTCCATGATAGCGAAGTCCTCCTGCATGATTTGCAGATGGGATAAATCCGCTTCCTAATGTATACATCTTTGCCATTGGACATACTTTTCCGGTATCACAGAAATCATAAACATATTTACCACGAGTTAAGCTTGGACAGGAAGCCGGCTCTACTGCAATAAAATGATAATCCGCTTCTCCACGAAGCTTTTCTCCCATAAATGGAGAAATTAATCCTCCGAGGTTCGAACCGCCTCCGGCACATCCAATAATAATATCCGGCTTAATTCCGTATTTATCCATAGCAATCTTAGATTCTAATCCAATAACGGACTGATGAAGAAGTACCTGATTTAATACACTTCCTAAAACATAACGGTAACCTTCATGCTTTGTTGCAGTCTCAACTGCTTCTGAAATTGCACAGCCAAGACTTCCTGTTGTTCCCGGATGCTCTGCTAAAATCTTCTTTCCGACTTCTGTTGTTGTGGATGGTGACGGTGTTACACTCGCTCCGTAAGTACGCATTACTTCACGACGGAAAGGCTTCTGTTCATAAGAAACTTTAACCATATATACTTTACAATCAAGATCAAAATAAGCACATGCCATAGAAAGTGCCGTTCCCCACTGACCTGCTCCTGTCTCTGTAGTAACACCCTTTAATCCCTGCTGCTTTGCATAGTAAGCCTGAGCAATCGCAGAATTAAGCTTATGACTTCCACTTGTATTATTTCCTTCAAATTTATAATAAATCTTTGCAGGTGTTCCAAGCTTCTTCTCTAAACAGTATGCACGTACTAACGGTGATGGACGATACATCTTGTAAAAATCTTTAATCTCCTGTGGAATCGGAATATATGCATCTGTCTCATTCAGTTCCTGTTTCACTAATTCTTTACAAAAAACCGGTTCTAACTCTTCTGCCTTTAAAGGTTCTAATGTTGCTGGATTTAATAAAGGAGCTGGTTTCTTCTTCATATCTGCACGAACATTATACCAACTATCCGGCATCTCATTCTCTTCAAGATAGATCTTATAAGGGATTTCTTTATTGCTCATCTTCTTCTCCTTTGCAAATTTCTTTTAATTCAATAATTTAACACTCTAGTCTGATACATTGTGCTATACACAGTTTATACCATCTATCTTCCTACGTCAAGTAGATTACTATTTAATCTATTAAGAACGGACGAACCGCGGAAATAAAAGAATCCTTATTTATTAGAGAAAACGGACGAAAAATAAAAAAGTATATAGTAGCATCTGTGCCAGTAGTCGCTGTGTGAAGAATGTTCGCAAAA
>CAKREJ010000216.1 GCA_934317185.1 uncultured Anaerobutyricum sp.
TTATATTAGTGAGATTCCATGGTATTCTCACATTAATGAGATTAAAAGCGTTGTTGTTGAAGAGGGAATTACAGGTTTAGGAAAATCATCTTTTTATAAAAGTACAAGTATCCAATCTGTTAAATTAGCAGATAGTGTTCGTTCGATTGGAGAAATGTGTTTTTTTCGAAATGGATCTTTGGAAAAAATTGAATTGGGGAACGGCCTGACATCTATTGGGGAAGCGGCTTTTTCGGTTAGTAACCTTAAAAAAGTTTCCTTACCTGCAGGGATTACACGTATTGAAGCAGATACATTTTATGGTTGTAAACAGCTTGAAAGTATTAATCTTGAACATGTAAAAAGTATTGGCAGGAGAGCTTTCTATTTTTGCTCTAATTTGTCTGGTATTAATTTATCAGCAGATATTGAACAACTGGAGTATGCAGCTTTTCGTGGATGTAGTTCTATTGATAAGGTTAATATTGGAAGTAAACTGAGTGAATTAAGTGAACAGGTATTTGCTGAGTGTTCGTCTTTAAAAGAGATTTATATACCTGATAATATTACAGCGATTCAGAAAGCGGCTTTTTATGAGTGTACTGCTCTTGGGCAGGTAACTGGAGCTAAGAATGTAGAAGTGCTGGGAGAGATGGCTTTTAATGGTGCAAAATCTCTTGAAACGTATCCTTTCGGTGATAAAGTTTGGTCTATTGGAAACAGTGCATTTTCTGGTTGCTCATCATTTAAGATTGATAAGATTCCTGACAGTGTAACATTTATGGGAACATGGGCTTTTGGCAGCACAGCAATCGAAACTATCGAGTTTGGCAGTGGATTGACATATATTAATTCTTATGCTTTCTCATATTGCTCAAACTTAACAAAAGTTACGTTTCCATCCAATATTGAGTCAATTAAAATATATGCCTTTTCTCATTGTCCCAAATTAAAAAATGTAGTTTTTACAGAAGGAATGAAAGCAATTAATGAAGGAGCTTTTGATGGATCTGCTATCGAAGAAGCTGTAATTCCCAAGTCAGTATCGGCTATAGGCAATAGTGCATTTCCTTATAAAACAAAGCTGACTTTGCTCAATGACAAATTGACAAATATGGGAGGAAATACATATAAAGTAATTCATAAGGCGAAAGCCTCTTTTTACTATAATTATGATTATGCCTATGAAGTTCTTGAGTTGGTGAATAAGATTAGAAAAGAAAATAATCTTGAGCCGATGACTATGGATGTTAAATTACTTGATAATGCTATGTACAGAGCTTCTGAACTTACTTTGTATTTTAGCCATCAATCGCCAATAGGTCAATATAATACATCGATTGGTGCAAGCGAGAATGTTGCAATGTGGCAGCGAACTCCTCAGGAGGTTGTGGATGCTTGGATGTCCGATTCACATAAAGAGCCTATTCTTTCATCAAAGTATACCGCAATTGGTGTAGGGGCTGTTGCGTCAAATGGTCAGCTATATTGGGCACAGGAGTTCAAGTCTAAGGTTTCAGAGGAAGCAAAGCAGTCTTCTTATAAAACTGGAAACCAAGTTAATACGATTGAATACACAACAGATATTGTTACGGATTTTCATCCAGAACAAACATCGCTTACAATTAAAGAAAAAGGAGAGAGTTCTATTGTAAGTCTTTTAAAAAGAGCGATATTGTTACCGGATTCCGTACACTATGTATCTTCGGATGAAAAGGTATGTACAGTTTCTAAAGATGGTAAGCTTACCGGAAAGACAGCCGGAAAGGCAACCATTACAATCTATGCCGCAGATAATGCGGATGAATATGCTTTGCAAACGACAGTTCAAGTGGAAGTAGAGCATAACTGGCAATCAAAATATACAGTTGATAAAGAAGCAACTTGTACAGAGAATGGTAGCCAAAGTATTCATTGTGATGTTTGCAATGCAATCAATGAAAATAAAGTAAAAGTCATCAAGGCAACAGGACACAAAGCAGAAAAGATAGCCGGAAAAGCAGCAAGCTGTACAGAAGATGGCTTAACGGAAGGAAGTAAATGTTCCGTTTGTGGAGAAGTCCTTAAGAAACAGGAAATCATCAAAGCAACAGGACACAAAGCAGAAAAGATGGCTGGAAAAGCAGCAAGCTGTACAGAGGATGGC
>CAKREJ010000217.1 GCA_934317185.1 uncultured Anaerobutyricum sp.
ATTAAATAGTAATAATCCATTGCATTTGGAAATATTTTATAGTATAATTACTTTGAGAAATTTTGAATGCAATTGTTATATTTTGCATTCTTAATTTTATTTAAGATTAATGTATAGCCACATTAACTAAGGAGGATTTATTTATGGCAACTTGGAACAATCTTGACACTCTGGCATCTTATAAGAAACTTGCCGGACTGAAAAACCATGTAGACATTAAAGAAGCTATGACCGGTGAGAACGGTGCTGCTCGTGTAGCAAAATACTGTGCACCTATGGCAGAGGGACTTAGCTTTAACTATGCTGCAAAGCAGGTGGATGACACTGTGTTAGCTGCATTAACAGAATTAGCCGAAGAAGCACAGCTTGCTGAAAAGTTTGAAGAATTATATAATGGTGCTGTTATCAACACTGGAGAGAAACGTCTTGTTCTTCATCATTTAGCACGTAAGCAGTTAGGTAATGATGTTGTTGTTGACGGTGTAAACAAGCGTGATTTCTATGTTTCCCAGCAGCAGAAAGCCGCAGATTTCGCTAATAAAGTTCATGCCGGCGAAGTTACTAATGCTGCAGGTGAGAAGTTCACCACTGTTGTTCAGATTGGTATCGGTGGAAGCGATTTAGGACCTCGTGCTTTATATATCGCATTAGAGAACTGGGCAAAGAAAAACGGAACAGCTAAAATGGAAGCTAAGTTCATTAGCAATGTTGATCCTGATGATGCTGCCGCTGTTTTAAATTCTACAGATTTAGCTCATGCTCTTTTCATTGTTGTATCCAAATCCGGAACAACTTTAGAGACATTAACAAACGAAGCTTTCGTAAAAGATGCTTTAACAAAAGCCGGATTAAATCCTGCTAATCATATGCTTGCTGTAACAAGCGAAACTTCTCCTTTAGCAAAGAGCGATGACTACTTAGAAGCATTCTTCATGGATGACTTCATTGGTGGACGTTATTCCTCTTCTTCTGCAGTTGGCGGAGTTGTTCTTTCCCTTGCATTTGGTCCTGAAATCTTCGCAAGAATTTTAGATGGTGCTGCTAAAGAAGATAAACTTGCTGCAAATAAGAACGTTTTAGAAAACCCAGATATGTTAGATGCATTAATCGGTGTTTATGAACGTAACGTTCAGGAATATCCTTCCACTGCAGTTTTACCATACTCTCAGGCATTAAGCCGTTTCCCTGCACACTTACAGCAGTGTGATATGGAATCTAACGGTAAGTCTGTAAACCGTTTTGGTGAACCTGTAAACTATGTAACAGGTCCTACAATCTTTGGTGAACCTGGAACAAATGGACAGCATTCTTTCTACCAGTTATTACATCAGGGAACTGATATCGTTCCTTTACAGTTTGTTGGTTTTAAAAACAGCCAGATTGGTATGGATGTAGTAATTGAAGACAGCACAAGCCAGCAGAAATTATGTGCAAACGTAGCCGCACAGATTGTTGCTTTTGCGTGTGGTAAAAAAGATGACGACCTTAATAAGAATTTCGAAGGTGGTCGCCCATCCAGCATTATTATCGGTGATCAGTTAACACCAGAATCACTTGGTGCATTATTAGCTCATTTTGAGAACAAAATTATGTTCCAGGGATTCTTATGGAACGTTAACAGCTTTGATCAGGAAGGCGTACAGCTTGGTAAGATTCTTGCAAAACGTGTTCTTGCTCATGATACAGACGGAGCATTAAAATCCTACAGTGATTTATTAAATATCTAATTAAACATTTAATAACAGCATAAGCAAAAATAATATTAAAAGAACTATCTAACAGATGTTTTAACAGGCTTAAAATCCACTCATTCCATTATTTTATGGAAATGAATGAAACATCTATGGATAGTTCTTTTCTTTTTATTTTTTTACTTTCACTTTCTGCTTATTGAAAAAAGTGTGACTGGTAGTTACTAGTATTTTGGGGGTTCTTTTTATATATTAAATTTATCCTCTTACAGCAAGAAGACTCCGACCTCTAAGGTGGGAGATGAATTGCATCTGTTACCTACTTGATAGAGCATCCTAATTATAGTATAGTATCTTTAGTCGAATAATAAAAAATTGAGATAATAAT
>CAKREJ010000218.1 GCA_934317185.1 uncultured Anaerobutyricum sp.
CAATCTATGTATGTCCGCCCTTCTTGATAACGGCGATGAGATCCTGATTCCTTCACCGGACTATCCATTATGGACTGCCTGTGCTACTTTAGCCGGAGGAAAGGCTGTACATTATATCTGCGATGAAGAATCTGACTGGTATCCGGATATTGATGACATCAAAAAGAAAATCAACGACCGCACAAAAGCTATCGTTATCATTAATCCAAATAATCCAACAGGTGCCCTTTACCCAAAGGAAGTATTAGAACAAATCGTACAGGTCGCAAGAGAACATCAATTAATCATCTTTTCTGATGAGATATATGATCGTCTTGTTATGGATGGAGAGAAACATATCTCTATCGCTTCTCTTGCACCGGATTTATTCTGCATAACCTTCAGCGGACTTTCAAAATCCCACATGATTGCCGGATTCCGTGTTGGCTGGATGATCTTAAGTGGAAATAAAGCGATGGCAAAAGATTATATCGAAGGATTAAATATGCTTTCAAATATGCGTCTATGCTCCAATGTACCGGGACAGTCTATCGTACAAACTGCACTTGGAGGTCATCAAAGTGTCGAAGATTATATCATGCCGGGCGGTCGTATTTATGAACAGCGAGAATTTATTTACAAAGCACTCACTGACATTCCGGGAATTAGTGCAGTAAAACCAAAGGCTGCTTTTTATATTTTCCCTAAAATCGACACCAAAAAGTTCAATATTGTGAATGATGAACAATTTGTCTTAGACCTTCTCCGTGAGAAAAAAGTTCTGCTCATTCACGGTGGTGGATTCAACTGGAAGCAGCCAGATCATTTCCGTGTTGTATATCTGCCACGAATCGAAGTATTAAAAAAAGCAGCAAACAATATGGCCGAATTTTTAAGCACTTACCATCAATAAATACTGACTTTATTTCATCTGTTAATAATTCAATATTTCCTGACCAAGCTCTTCATCTGCATACAGGACATCGACATAACCACCGAGTAATGCACCATGAAGAGCTTCTTTTTTCTCCAGACCAGATACAACACCAATCTTACATGGAATTTTTTTTAATTCTTCTAATGTAATACTGATACGTCTCCTGGCAAAAGAACTTGTTACCGCTTCACCCTTTGCATCAAAAAAACAAGTACATACATCTCCCACCGCTCCTTTGTTCTCTAATTCAAGGAAATCTTCTTCTCTCAAAGATCCGGAACGATATAAAATAGTATTTCTAGTTAAATTACCAATTCCAAAAAGAGCAACCTGACAATCTCGTCCCAACATAAGTGCAGACGAAATATTTCTTTCTTCTTTAAGCATTTGTGCAACCTTCGGAGAATCTACCGCAACCGGTGCAGGGATTACATATACCTCTCCATGTCCTGCTTTGGCAATCGCCTGCGAAAGATCATCTGCTCCAACAGGAAGGGATGTCAGATTCGTTTTTCCATTAAGCTGTACCACTTTTACATTTTGTACCCCTAAATCCGATATATAATTTGCGAAACTTTTCATAGTCCGCCCCCACGCAGTTCCTATGATACTCCCTTCACTCAAATAAGAAGAAAGCTCCTTTGCCGCTGCCCTGCATACATCCTCCTGTACAGCAACTGCCGTACTCGATAATTTAGGAACAAGGAACACCTTCTTTAATCCATATCTTTTTTTTAAAGAAGCAGACAATTCTTCATTCGATAATACCGGATATTCTACCGTAACTTTAATATATCCCATTTCTTCTGCTTTTTTTAACATTCTGCTGACTGTAGATACCGAAATTCCTTCTTCCTTTGCAATGATCTTCTGATCCATATGCGATTCATAATATTTTTTTGCTACTCGAATTATTCTGATTATTTTATCATTTTTCATACTTTTCCCCCATATTTATCATTATTATAAAATATGAATAGAACAGTGTCAATCAACAGAAGTTCAGAAATGCAAATATTTGCAAAAATTAAATGTGTGGAAATATAAACATAAAAATAATTGCATTTTTATTGACTTATATAAAAAACCCTGTTATACTTCAACAAGTAAATGTTTAGAACATTTTAAT
>CAKREJ010000219.1 GCA_934317185.1 uncultured Anaerobutyricum sp.
CCGACCGCCCCTGCAGTACAGGGAGCTTACTATGCACTTGATGGCAAGTTTAGAACCAAATTACCTCTAGAAGATACTTTCTATCGTCCAAAAGAAGAAGAGTAATTCCGGTAGTGTGTTTGAAAAATCAAAAAGCAATCTGTACATCTTGCTGAAACCATTTTTCAAACATGCTATCGTAAAATCAGCTAATGCTGATTTCATCTGTAAACATAAAGTAAAAAACTCTATAAAATATTGTCTTATCAGTAAACAGATAGGATGATAAGTGATAAAATTTGTATTTCTATCTTTTCCTTTTACAAAATGAAGTAAGATAGAAATAATATAGTAAATTGGTTGTAATCCCCATTTTTAATTAAAAAATTGTCAAAAAAGCTACAGAAATGTAGCTTTTTTTGGTAGAATGATTTATAATACATACAAATAAGTAAAATTGTGGAACGAATAGAGAGAGGGAGTAAATATGTTTGTTAGCAATGTAGGTGGAATTATCGCAGCGGCAAGTAAAAAAAGTGCACATCCTTTGCGCAAGACGGGAAAGATTCCGGCAATAAAAAGAATTGTACTTTCTATGCAACAGGCAGGTCTGTTTCCAATTGTAGTTGTTATAGGAGCAGATGATTATGAGAGCAGATATCAACTTACGAATCTTAATGTAGTTTTTTTGATCCTTGAAGAATCCGATGAAGAAAGAGAATTATTTCATTCAGTAAAAGCAGGATTAGAATATCTAAAAGATAAATGCTTAAGTGTCGTATTTACTCCGGTTAATGCTCCTATGTTTATTCCGAAAACAATCGTTAAGATGCGGCAGCATCATAATGATATTGTTGTTCCCTCTTATAAAAAGCGAGCGGGACATCCTGTATTAATTTCTAATGATATGATTCCGGATATTCTTGCGTATGAAGGAGAGAATGGACTTCGTGGTGCGATTGAGCAATTTGCAGACAGAAGAGTATTTGTGGAAGTAGATGATATCGGTGTCCTTTCTCTCAATCAGGAAGATGAGGAACTGCAAAGTCAGATTGAAGAACATAATAAATCCATCCTGCATCCAATTCTCACTCTTGGTATTGGACACGAAACCTCATTTTTTAATACTCGTTTAAAATTACTCCTTTTTTTAATAGAAGATTTAAATAACGTAAAAAAAGCCTGTGATACAATGGCTTTATCTCCTGGTAAGGCATGGGATATGATTAATGAACTAGAAGACAAGCTTGGATATACAGTGGTAAAGAGACGGCGGGGAGGACGAAACGGAGGCAAAACGTTCCTCACCGAAGATGGTCGACAGTTTTTGATTACCTGCCAGAGATTTGAAGAACAGGTTCTGAGCTTCTCCGAACAAAGATTTGAGAAAATGTTTTTGGAAAGCCATATGCTGGAGAAAAAAGAAGAGGAATAGGCAAAACAGATAAAACAGATGTAATAGATAAACAGACGAACCCCCAATAAGCGGATACTGCCATCTGTGACTTTAGTCGCGGCGTGTTGAATGCTCGCCCTTACGTTCGCATTCAACACTTGCTTCGAGGTCACAGATGGCAGTATCCGTTTATTGGGGGTTCTGTGTGTTGGCTATTGTAGATACGTTTCTGTTTGTGGATTGTTACTTTTAGAGATATTGGGGATTATTATGTGATATGATAATTCATTGTAATTAGTTTGATTTGTTTTATTTCTCTTCTTTAGTGGGAGGGGAGAAGGGGGAGAGGACGGGGGATATATTATATGGTTTTTTATGTATTTGAATGTTTAAGGTGATTTAAAAGTTTTTGTGTTTTTTACAACGGAGTCAAAATCAATATATTTAAGGAGGAACTTTTGACTAGACATCTTCTTGCAACGACGAAAGACATAGGTATGGGTTCTTTGTTTTCAATACCTTCGTTTCTTTTCAAATACCTGCGAAGAAGAATTTGCTTATCTGCCCTTATACCACTATAATAGAGACAACAAAAAACTTTTCATTACACCTAACAAAAAGTTTGTACACTATTTTTATGGAGG
>CAKREJ010000220.1 GCA_934317185.1 uncultured Anaerobutyricum sp.
AACTTTTTTTAAATGTACGACTCAGCGTTCGATACGCAGAGACAAATTCTCTTAGACTTTGAACATTAAATACGGTCACTTCCATTTTGGTTGAGGCAAATGTCCGATCGCCCCCAAACATAATTCCTCCAGGCAATGTGATTCTTCTTAAGTTTTCAAACTCTCTTAATGCACCTGTAGAAATTTTTTGAATCGTATCTGGAATAATGATTTCTTCCAGATCATTACAACCAGAAAATCCATTGCTTCCAATTCCATTTACCTCCTTTGGAGAGACAAACTCTATCTTTGCAGCTCTCTTTAGCGGATTATTCTCGGTACCAGGATGAATACTAAAATCACGACCTCCATATATAAACTGATCAACTATAATATATTGTTTCTCTACAGCCTCGTCCCAGGAAATGGTATGTTCTGTTCCATCTACTGTATATTTAATATAAGGTCCTAAATTATCCTCTGGTGTTAACCCGACATTTGCTGCTATAACTTTTTTACCAGAGTTCCTATTCTTATCCAGGTAATAGCCTCCTGCCATTTCTTGAGATTGCTTTCCATTGTTGGTATTTACATTCTCAGCCTTTACCTCTTTTGATAACTGCGGCAATTGTAACAGACTAATTCCTAAGGCAATTGCCAGTAAGAAATTCATGAATTGCTTTACAAGCTTACTTTTTGTTCTCTTTTTTCGCTGCATAAAGTTTCCTCCTTCTCCTATGTTCAAGAATGCCCCACTGCATTCTTGTTGAGAGTACATTATATTTTAGATTACGCCTCCCCATTTTTACGTTCTTTTTCTTCTGCCATCCCCCTGCAATAGAACTTTCTTCTGGCATATTCCATGTTCCTAAACTGTGGATTTGGATTAAACAGAAAAAAGAAAAAATGATATATCCCAGATGCGGCTTCGGAGCACATTTAAGATGCGGACAAGCATCCTAAATGCAGCGACTACAGAGTAGATGGGATATATCATTTTTCTTTTTTCGTCTATACGAAATCTACAAATTAGAACTTTGCCTGTTCTTTCGATGCTTGTGCTACCTGTACGACTTCTTCAAGAGAAGCTCCTCCTGCTGCAACTACTGCTGCTGCAATCGTTCCTTCTGTAACAGGGCAATCAACCATCTTAATCTTGCGGTCTTCCATAGATTCTAAAACCATCTCTGTTGTCATGACAGCACTTCCCAAATCCATAAAGATTGCTACACCATCATCACTATACACTTCTTCGATTGCTTCTGTAATTTTTTCAAAGCTTGTTCCAAATCCGCCGTCATCCATTCCACCGGCTGCCTTCATCGGTGTTTCCGGTGCCATTAAAGAGGCTAATTCCACAACACCTTCTGCTAACTTCTGGCTATGGGATACAACAACAATACCTACCATATCTCTTATTCCTTTCTCTTATGCAAGTTCCTGTACTGCTTTAAGCATTAATGTAAATGAAGTAGCACCTGGATCCTGATGTCCGATACTTCTCTCTCCAAGATAGCTTGCACGACCCTTTGTCGCAATAATCGTCTTTGTATATTCAATACCTTCTTCTGCAGCCTTTACACCTGCTTCTAATGCTTTCTTTGCATCTTTGTCTGCTTCATAGGAAGCTGCCATAGCATCATGTGCCGGAATCATAGCATCAAGCATAGTCTTCTCACCTTTTACTGCCTTGCCACGCTTCATGATACCATCAATAGAAACCTGAAGCATTTCGATGAAGTCATTCATATCCATCTCTGTTTTACCATTCAGTAAAGCACCTGACTTCATAAATGCAGTTCCATATAAAGGACCGGAAGCACCACCAACCGTAGAAACAAGCTTCATTCCGATTGCTTTTAAAATAGCTCCGATATCTTTGCCTTCAAATGTTGCTTCAATTGTCTTAACTGCATCAAAACCACGTGCAAGGTTAATACCGTGATCTCCATCTCCAATAACATTATCAAGCTCTGTTAAAAATAACTTCTGCTCATCTACATCTGCAATAATCTTGTCAATGATCTCAATTACTTT
>CAKREJ010000221.1 GCA_934317185.1 uncultured Anaerobutyricum sp.
TCCGCGGACATTCCCATTTCAAGAAGGGCAAGAGTAGTTTCTCTTGCTTTTTTTAATTCCCCTTTTTGTACGCCAGATTGCTCGCCTTCATTATAAATCTCTTCTAATTCCTGACACATTTGATTCACTCCTTCCTCAGTTTCTTTTAATTGCTGCACTCTTGCAGATAGGACGTTACTATACATCTTACCGGCTTCTTCGCAATGTAAGTCATGCATTAAGCGGCCTAATTCGGTATCGTCCTGTTTTTTCGAGTTTACATATAGAATATGTTGACCATCTTGAAATATATCTTCGGTTTCTTTGATCCTTCTTTGTATGTGGCTGAGTGATCGGTTGTATCCAAGGACATCATTTTTAGTAATGAAAATGATATATGTTTCCGGGAGATTGTCAAAAAAATCGCCTGGATTCAGTAGATTCATATCTAGTAGACCGCAGTGGTATCTGGCTCTTTTTGGAGAAGCACCATCATTCTCACCTTGAATCTCCACATTAAAGTGATTGTTTTCTGCATCCTTTGCCACGCAGTCTAAAATGGCGGAACGTCCCTGGAGATTTTTATAATCTTTCTGTAAAGTCTGGTCGATTACTTTTAGGTCTGTTCTATTCCTGATAACCTGAAGAATATATTCCGTACATGAGATTTCCTTTAATACATTCCGCATAAAGATGTCATTCATTATCGTAAAGTGCTTTATCTTTTCTTTATATCTTTCGTAGCGTTGTTCTAAGCCCTCTGGTTGTAAGATTGTGGAATCTGCCATTTACGCTACCTCCGTTATGATATGTCAATGGTTACTATATAAGTATTATATACATAATTTTACAAAAAAGTCAATGAATATCTGAAATGAAATTATGGTTTGTTATTTGTTGACTGTTGAAATAAATTCAAAACTGAATATTAGAGAATTTGAAAAGTCTTTGTGAATTTCATGAGATTGTGAGCATTTGGGGAATGAAATGTTAAAGATTGACATGGATTTTTCTGGGAAAATATAATATAATCCCCTCGGCATTTGCGGTACTGAGGGGAATTTGTGTTTGTGTACATACTGTACAGCATATTCTTTTCTGCTTTCAATATATCATACTGAATCAGATGTTTCAAAATTTTATGCAGTCTTGTGCCGATGTATAATCATACTCATTGAATGAGAAATTGGCACTGATGAGATATTTATCTTTAGCATTATAAATTTTGAAGTTTGCTCTAGTAACGTCAGTTTTGCCAACTTGCCTCTGGCAAATCCCAACATAAATATTAAGAAAGCAGTTTTTTCTTTACTTTAGTATATTCTTCTTCCCTGTATCCTTGTTCTAATATTTTTTCTTTTGGTATTCCTAAAGAAATTAATGCAGCAATTGCGTGTTCTCGTTCCCTTTGAGTATTCTCTCGTTCTCTTTGGAGATTTTCCCGTTCTTTTTCCGTATTTCTGCGTTCTTGTTCTACTCCCTTATCCCAGGCATCTTCTAACATTCCCTGTAATATTGCGCGACCCATACTTTCTCCCATTGCTTCCACCTTCCTTTCTAATTCTTTGGTCATCTCTACACCGCATTCATTTTTTAAATAATTCTTTTTTTCTTCTGCTGAATGGTCTGCAATTACATATTCCAACATTTCGATTAATTTATTTTTAGACTGTGTCATGTTTTTCCCACCTCGTATCTTTATGAGAATTCCTTTTAACAGATTTATCTCTTCGGGGTGAATATTTTCACCAAATTTTACTTCCGGTTTAAGTTGGTATTCTATAATGGAATCTTCATTTTTTCTGGCATCCATGCATATCCAGATGCTTATTACTTCCTTAATCTTATCGTAGTCACTCCCGAAAAATTCCTGTTCTTTTTGTGCGGAAATCATTCTGGAAAGATAGTATGTCATGCGGTTTTCAATGTGATATCCTAATCTGGAAACACTTGTTGTAGCCTGTGCTTCAATGTTAATAAGAACCTTTATGCGTTTCTTTCCTTTAGTTACATTAAATCGAATATC
>CAKREJ010000222.1 GCA_934317185.1 uncultured Anaerobutyricum sp.
AACAGCTTTGTCACACCAAGAACTGCCGCACCAATACCACAGCACTCCATCGTATCAAAGCTTCCTCCCGGATTTCTCGCAAGATAGTAGTCCATGATTCGGGAAATATTCCCTACCAGATAGCGGAGATTCTGAGAAACTTCGGTTCTTGCTTCTTTGATCTCCTCTGTCTCATCCTCCGGTTCCGTGATTACAGAATCGGGGTTTAATGTACGTCTTATACAGTTTTTCTCCATCATAAGAGCAAGTGCTTCCTCGTACGAGAGCTGCTCTCCAAATGCCGGAATCATCTGTACCGCCTCAACCGCTCCGTTAATACCATAACCGATATTTCTCTGCATTTGCAGCTCCCCATCACGAATGATGGAGACAAGCATCGCATCCTCTTCAAGCTTAATAAGCATATGGGTACCCACGGCATAGGTCGAACGCACTGCCATGTAAACACTGTCTCCAATCGGTGCAAGACAGGAAAGAATCAAACCTGCCGCCTCTGCAAGCTGGCTATAGGATTTTGCCAGATCCTTCGGGCAGGCGTAAACCATCAGATGGTATTTCCTTTCTTTTTCTTTGCCCTCTCCCTCTTCTTCTACATCAATGATACGATAGGAAATAATATATTCTGCCGGATCAATCGGGAAATAATCTGCCGCATTCATCTCAATTAAATCCTGAATACGGTTTTTCTTAATAAAAGGAATACGGATCTCTCTGCTTGCGATCCGGCTTGATGCCACGATAAAGCGAGCCTTCCTCGCAGAAATCTTTCTTGCAAGCAATTCATTCTTCAGTTGTTCTCCAAGTCCCGGTGCGTCCTTAATCAGTCCATCCTCTACAAGTCCCTGCGATACCGGAAAACGAAAGCATCGGCGTATACTGCTGCCTTTCTTATCATCTCTCATCTCGGCTACACGAATGTCTGTCGTGCCAACCTCTATCGTTAATATATTCGCCATCCTGCTTTCCTCCAACGTAGCTTGTACTTATCCATTCTTTATACTTTACATTTTGCAATCGTTATCATAATTGCTATTTTTCCTATATAAAAATACAGGCTGTCTGTATTCCGATACAGTATAAAACTTAAATCTTTAAGCTTCCTGTACTTTTATATGTGAAAAATCACAGTCTTACATTCAGGAATGCCGAGGCATTCCTGAATGTAAGTCAGCCGGTATACCGACACAGTAAGTCAGCATACCAACAGACTAAGGTACCAGTCAATCCATCGCTCTCCAAAAAGTGCCGCAAGAAAAATACCTGCCGCAAGATACGGTCCCATCGCAAGGACGTGACCTTCTCCACTTACTTTCATTCGAAGAAGATGAACTACGGAACCCAAAATGCAGCCCAATAAAAATGCCAGAATGATCCTTTGCCAGCCAAGCAGCAGCCCGCACGCTGCCATCAGCTTAATATCTCCTCCTCCGATTGCTCTGCCATTGGAAAGAAGATACAAAACAAACAAAACACCACTGACACATACTGCACCAATAAGGTGGCTTCGCCATTCCTCTTTTTCAAGAAGAACTGCCGCCACCCCCAAAATTCCTAAGAATACATTAATTCCAAAAGGAATCTCAAAGGTTCTCCAGTCAATGACCGAAAGTGTAAGAAGTGCCGATGCCATAAGGCTGTAGAGCACACTCATTCCATTCATGCCATTTACAAGGAATACAGCTACCCAGAGGATGCCGTTTATCGCTTCCACAACCGGGTACTGCACAGAAATCGCCGCCTTACACTGACGGCACCTGCCCCGCAAAAACAGCCAACTGAATAGCGGAATCAGGTCAAACCACCGAAGCTTTGCCCCACAGCTCATGCAGTGGGACGGAACTTTCACGATGGACTCCCCCTCCGGCAGCCGGTAAATGCAGACATTTAAGAAGCTGCCAACGACAATGCCGAACAGGAAGATTGTTACATATGGTATTAATTCTAATAAAAGAAGCATAGGAAAATCTTTCTTTATCTAGTAGGGTTAACAGGTTGCTGG
>CAKREJ010000223.1 GCA_934317185.1 uncultured Anaerobutyricum sp.
GAAGCAACATAATCACACTTCTCTTTTACAAGACGGCTTACACCGTTGCCTTCGTTTCCAATGATAAGACCGATTGATCCGGTAAGGTTCAGATCATACATAAGTTCTCCGCCCATATCACCGCAGACAAACCACATACCTTTGTCTTTCAGCTCATCAATTGTTCTTGAAAGATTTGTTACTCGAGCTACCGGTGTATAATTCAGTGCCCCGGCAGATACTTTGGCAACAGTACCGGTAAGTCCTACCGCACGCCTCTTTGGAATAATAACACCATGTGCACCTGCAAGATTAGCGGTACGGATAATCGCCCCTAAGTTGTGGGGATCTTCAATCTCATCGCAAAGGATGAAGAATGGTGCTTCTCCCTTTTCCTCTGCTTTTTTAAATAAATCTTCTACTGTTGCATATTCATAAGCGGCTGCAATCGCAACAACACCCTGATGCTTTTCGTGAGAAGATAAAGAGTCTAACTTCTCTTTAGAGACAAATTTAATTAATGTGTCCCTTTTTCTGGCCTCACGAAGGATTGACCTGATCGGTCCGTCCTGACAGCCATCTAAAATAAATAATTTATCAATTGTTTTGCCGGAACGATATGCTTCTAAAACTGCGTTACGTCCGACAACAGTACATTCTTCGTATGCCATGTTATTCCTCATTTCTATTTGCTTTTTCAGACAGACAAATACGGATCAATTCTTCTAACCGCTCCATCTGACCGGAAAGATATAAATACCCCATTAATGCCTCAAAACCTGTTGCGATATGATAATCGTGACTGGACTGATTTTTAGCCGGAGATAAAGACTTTGCATTCTTTCCACGACGAAAAACCGCTTTTTCTTCATCGGTAAGCAGAGGCTTTATTATCTCCATCATCTCTGTCTGTGCTGCTGCATTAACGTAACCAATCGTCTTTTGATGATAGTGATTCGCCTTATCATTCCCCTTTGTCACAACCATTGTACGGACAAACAACTCAAAGATACAATCTCCAATATAGGCAAGCCCCAGGGAAGAGTATCCCCGAAGCTCTTTTTCCGTCAAAGGAAAATGTTCTGCGATCCCTTTTAAGCACGTTTCCATTTGACACCTGCTCTTGTATCTTCAAGAATGATTCCCTTATCTGCTAACATATCACGAATTTCATCTGCACGGGCAAAGTTCTTTGCCTTTCTTGCCGCCTGTCTTTCTTCAATCAATGCTTCGATGTCGTCATCAAGAAGTTCTTCTTTTTTCTCTGTGATAATACCAAGAATATCGCACAACTGTACAATCGTATCAAAAAGATGTTTTACATATGCTTTACTTCCACTCTCCGCTGTAATATTAGCAAGCTTAACAAGTTCAAAAATTGCAGCAATGGCATCGGCTGTATTAAAGTCGTCTTCCATAGCAGCTTCATATTTTTCTTTTAATGCAGTTACTTCTTCCATATTCTTCTGATCATCTGCTGTAAGCTCACCTTCCGGAGCGGCTGTAAGAACCTCTCTTAAATGATCAACGGCAGTAAGGATTCTCTCAAGACCGTTCTTAGAAGCTTCTACTAAAGTATCACTGAAGTTTAGCGGACTTCTGTAGTGAGCACTAAGCATAAAGAAACGAATAACCTGTAAAGGATATTTTTCGCTGATTTCTCTTACAGTAAAAAAGTTACCTGCTGATTTAGACATCTTTTTATTGTCAATATTTAAAAATGCATTATGCATCCAGTAATTTGCAAACTTTTCATCATTGCAGGCCTCACTCTGTGCAATCTCATTCTCGTGATGAGGGAATACCAGATCCTCTCCACCTGCGTGAATATCAATCGTATCTCCGATATACTTCTTAGACATCTCTGAACATTCGATATGCCAGCCCGGGCGACCTTCTCCCCACGGAGATACCCATGCCGGTTCGCCTTCCTTCTTTGGCTTCCATAATACGAAATCCATCGCATCTTCTTTTTCATCACTTACCGCGATACGGAT
>CAKREJ010000224.1 GCA_934317185.1 uncultured Anaerobutyricum sp.
GGCTTCTAAAATAGTATTTGCCGCAGGCAAAGCTGAGCCCACAGAATGATACATAAGACATATTTGTGACTTTAGTCGCAGCGTGTTGAATACTCGCTTAAAGCGCTCCTATCCAACATTTGCTCCGAGGCCACAAATATGTCTTATGTATCGTTTTGTAGGCTGACTTTGGCTGTGTAACAAAAATACTATTTTAGCTGAGAGAGGATGTCCAGCTGCCGCATATTCCTTAGTTTCCGTCTGTTTTGCCAATTAGAAAGAAAGGAGATACAAATGTCATTATTCAAAAGAAAACCCTGGATTGGAAAGACCGAGCTTCTCTTTTCTGATAAAGCATTGACAGCACTGATTCTGCCTTTGTTTTTGGAGCAGCTTTTAAGTGTTCTTGTTGGTCTTTCTGATTCGATTATGGTAGCACAGGTTGGTGAGGCGGCTGTGTCAGCGGTTTCGCTGGTTGATTCGATTGCCATCTTGCTTATTAATATATTTAATGCTCTGGCGACCGGAGGTGCGGTTGTTTCGGGGCAGTATCTTGGAGCAAGAGATAAGAAGAAAGCGGCATATGCCGGCAGACAGATGATGCAGTTTATGGTATGGATGTCTGTTGCAATCATGTTAGTGATCTATCTTGGTAAATATTTTATTTTGCATACTGTTTTTGGCTCGATTGAGGCAGATGTTATGGCAAACTGTAATACTTATCTGCTCATATCAGCGGCATCAATTCCGTTTCTGGGTGTGTATTGTGGTGGAGCGGCACTTTTTCGTGCAATGGGAAATTCAAAAACTTCGATGTATGTATCTCTTGCCATGAATGCAATCAATGTAAGTGGAAATGCAATCCTTGTATTTGGATTTCACAGAGGGGTGGAAGGTGTTGCGATACCTACGTTATTGTCCCGTATTGTAGCAGCATTTCTGATGGTTTATCTTTTACAAGATGAGAAGCATGTACTCACATTGAAGGGAATGCATCTGTTTAAATTTGATGGAAAAATGATTAAAAAGATTTTGCATATTGGTGTGCCAAATGGCATAGAAAACAGTATGTTTCAGCTTGGAAAGATTCTTCTTCTCAGTCTGATCTCTACATTTGGAACTGCGTCGATCGCAGCCAATGCAGTAAGTAATTCCCTGGCATATTTTGAGATATTACCGGGAATGGCGTTGGGGCTTGCGACTGTGACGGTAATCAGTCGATGTGTCGGAGCAGGAGATTATCCTCAGGCAGAATATTTTGCAAAGCGTCTTTTGAAATTTACTTACACCTGTATGTGGATTACCTGCATCGTTATGATATTGTTGCTGCCTTTTATGCTCAAAATCTATAATCTCTCACCGGGAACAAGTGGCTATGCTACACAGATCATGATACTTCACAGCATTATGGCAATGATATTCTGGCCGGCAGCATTTGCCCTTCCTAATGTGTTTCGTGCCGCAAATGATGTTCGGTTTACAATGGTTGTTGGTGTAACTTCCATGTGGCTGTTCCGTATTGTTTGTGCCTTTGTTTTCGGAAAATATATGGGATTTGGCGTATTTGGTGCATGGATTGCGATGGTGCTTGACTGGGTGGTCAGGGCGATATTTTATGTGATTCATTATAAACGTGGAAAATGGAAAGAAAAATCATTATAGAGATAAATTATACATGACATAGATTATAGCGTAAAAAAATATTTGTAGAATAAATTGTAATGTGAGAATAAGTTTATGTATAAAATGAATTATAGTGCAGGAATGAAGTAAGTCATGCATTGCATGATGAACATCTCGTATCAAGAATGCCGGAGCATTCTTGAAGATATAAAGTGCATATAAAATACTATAAATGAGACAGTAGAAAATAGAAATGGTAAATATGAAATTTTTATGTTAGAATTGTATTTTCTGTAGTTGTTTGTTATAATTTAGCATAAATATAGGTATATCAATATACCTTAGGAGTGTGCTCTTTACATTGTTAGTG
>CAKREJ010000225.1 GCA_934317185.1 uncultured Anaerobutyricum sp.
GCGTGGTGGTCATGGTCGTGATGGTCATGATGATGATCATGGCCACATCCACAGCCCTCTTCATGTCCATGCTCGTGGTCATGGTGGTCATGGTCGTGGTGTTCATGATGATGATCGTGTCCACATCCACAGCCCTCTTCATGTCCATGCTCGTGAGCGTGGTGGTCATGGTCGTGATGGTCATGATGATGATCATGGCCACATCCACAGCCCTCTTCATGTCCATGCTCGTGATCATGGTGGTCATGGTCGTGATCGTCATGGTGATGATCGTGTCCACATCCACAGCCATCCTCATGTCCATGCTCGTGGTCTGCTGTTTTTCGCTTACCTCGAGTTCTCTCTACAACCTCTACATCCGGCTCCATAGACTGAATCGTCTCTTTGATTTTTGGCAAAACTGCTTCTGGGTCTTCTGCTGCAAATCGAAGCTGCTTTGTTGCAAATGTAACAGATACATCGCTTAACTCTGGCAACTTACTCAACTTTCTTTCAATCTTTGCTGCACAATTCGCACAGTCAAGATTCTCCAGAATATATACCTTTCTCTGCATTGTGATACCTCTCTTCTCGATATCAGGAATCGGTATGCGTCATATGAATCAATGCCTCTTCCATAATATCTACAATATGCTGGTCATCCAGTGAATAAAAAACATTTTTTCCTTCTCTTCTCGCCCGCACCTGATGCATCTTACGCATCACAGCAAGCTGATGAGAAACTGCAGACTTAGTCATGTCAAGGAAAACTGCAATATCACCGGCACACATCTCCTGCTCCTTTAATGCATACAAAATTCGTATCCTTGTATCATCTGCTAAAACCTTAAAAAAAGCCACTACCTTATCAAGCTCAACATCCTCAGGCATACTCTTTTGTACTTTCTCAATACTTTCAGGAAACATTGCCACACAATCGCTCTTTTTCGTTCCCATAACTTCCTCCTTCATCAAACAGATAATTGAATTTCTGTTCAACTGTATTCATTATAGTTGAACAACCACTCAATTGTCAATAGGTATTTTTAAAAATTTTCTACTTGTTCAGTATGATATAGATTTTGAATGAATTTCCATATTAAAATCTGATTACATTTCCTGTGCAGTTAAAAATAAACTTTTTTCCAAATTCATTTTTTATAATTTCTAAGTTATCATCTCCTGTACAATGAGAAACTGCAATGAAATCTATATCCATTTCTTTTAAATCTGCTATTGTCCTCTTAAGTCGATTCTCATCTGCCTCTACCAGATGCGTCCCGCCAACAACACCGCAAATCTTTTTTTGGCTTCTCTTTTGAATCGTATAAATTATATTCATAATCCCAGGATGTGAACAACCTGTAATTATAACAATTCCATTCTCTACCTCAAGAGCTACTGCAATTTCATCTGTAAAGCAATCTTTTTGATATATATCTTTTTCTTTTATATAGAAATGAGGATTCAACTGTTCATAGTTTGTAACACGTTCAAAATTTCGATGAATCGTTACTCCCGGTAAAATATGCTGTGCATCTTTTTCTATTTCGCAAACCTTTACCCCAGCCTTTTCTATATCTTCTCTGGAAAATGAAATCCCAATATTTTTTATAGTCCCATCTTTTTTCTCATGATATTTTTCCTGAAAAAAGTTTTTTCCTACATACATTTTTTCTATAGGAACATTTTCCAATAATCTTTTTACCCCTCCCGCATGATCATAATGTGCATGACTGATTAAAAGTGCATTTAGTTTTTCTAATGAAATTCCCATCTTTATTGCATTATCAAAAAACAATCCACTTTGCCCGGTATCCATCAACAGACGAATTGGTTTCTGATACTCCTTAGCTTCAGTGAAATCACCTTCGAAATCACTTTCAATTAAAATGGAGAAACCATGTTCACTCTCATATTGTTCTTCTTTATCCGAATGATTTTCAAGCAGCGTTGTTAATTTCCATTCCATAAAATCTCCTCCATATCTT
>CAKREJ010000226.1 GCA_934317185.1 uncultured Anaerobutyricum sp.
CCAAGCAAGGACTGGGAATGTCACTGTGGTAAATATAAAAAGATTCGCTATAAAGGCGTTGTCTGTGATAAATGTGGAGTAGAAGTTACAAAGGCCAGTGTAAGAAGAGAAAGAATGGGACATATCGAGCTTGCAGCTCCTGTATCCCATATCTGGTACTTCAAGGGAATTCCTAGCCGTATGGGATTAATCCTTGATATGTCTCCAAAGGCACTGGAAAAAGTATTATACTTTGCTTCCTTTGTAGTTCTTGATCCGGGAACAACAAACTTAAGCAAGAAAGATGTTATCTCTGATGCTGAGTACCGTCGTGTTACAGAGGAGTACAGAGAGTCCGCAGAAGGACTTGGAAGTTTCCGTGTAGGAATGGGTGCTGAGGCAATCAAAGAGCTTCTTGCAGAAATTGATCTTGAAGCTGAAGCAGAAGAACTTAAGAAGAGTCTTAAGAATGCCAGTGGACAGAAAAAAGCCAGAAATATTAAACGATTAGAAGTTGTAGAAGCATTCCGTCTGTCAGGAAACCGTCCAGAATGGATGGTTCTTGATGCCGTTCCGGTTATCCCTCCGGATATCCGTCCTATGGTTCAGTTAGATGGTGGACGTTTTGCAACATCTGATTTAAATGATTTATATAGAAGAATCATCAACCGTAATAACCGTCTTAAGAGACTGTTAGAACTTGGCGCTCCGGATATCATTATCCGTAATGAAAAGCGTATGCTTCAGGAAGCGGTAGATGCGTTAATTGATAATGGTCGTCGTGGCCGTCCTGTAACAGGCCCAGGAAACAGAGCATTAAAATCTCTTTCCGATATGTTAAAGGGTAAACAGGGTCGTTTCCGTCAGAACCTTCTTGGTAAGCGTGTTGACTACTCAGGACGTTCTGTAATCGTAGTAGGACCAGAACTCAAGATTTATCAGTGTGGTCTTCCAAAAGAGATGGCAATTGAGCTGTTTAAGCCATTTGTTATGAAAGAGCTTGTAGCAAACGGTCTTGCTCATAACATTAAGTCTGCTAAGAAGATGGTAGAAAAATTACAGCCGGAAGTTTGGGATGTACTTGAAGATGTTATTAAAGAACATCCGGTTATGTTAAACCGTGCCCCTACCCTGCATCGTCTTGGTATTCAGGCATTTGAGCCAACATTAGTAGAAGGTAAGGCAATTAAGTTACATCCGTTAGTATGTACAGCCTTCAATGCCGACTTCGATGGTGACCAGATGGCCGTTCATCTGCCACTTTCTCAGGAAGCACAGGCAGAGTGTCGTTTCCTCTTACTTTCTCCAAACAACCTGTTGAAGCCATCTGATGGTGCTCCAGTAGCAGTTCCTTCACAGGATATGGTTTTAGGTATTTATTATCTGACTATGGAAAAAGAAGGAGCAAAAGGTGAAGGTAAGTGCTTTAAGTCTGAAAATGAAGCATACCTTGCTTACGAGAATAAGGTAATCACTCTTCATTCCAGAATTAAAGTAAAGAGAAGAGGAATGAGACCGGATGGAACGATGGGAAGCCGTATTGTAGAATGTACAATGGGACGTCTTCTGTTCAACGAAATCATCCTTCAGGATTTAGGTTTTGTTGATCGTTCTGATCCAGATAACTTCTTAAAATTAGAAATTGATTTCCAGTGTGGAAAGAAACAGTTAAAACAGATTCTTGACCGTTGTATTAGTGTACATGGTACAACTAAGACAGCAGAGGTTCTTGATAATGTCAAAGCTCTTGGATATAAGTATTCTACAATTGGTGCATTGAGTGTATCTATTTCCGATATGACGGTACCAAAAGAAAAAGCAGATATCCTTGCAGCAGCTCAGAAACAGGTTGAGTACATTACTAAACAGTACCGCCGTGGTTTCATGACAGAAGAAGAACGTTATAAAGCAGTAGTACAGACATGGTTCGCTGCCGATAA
>CAKREJ010000227.1 GCA_934317185.1 uncultured Anaerobutyricum sp.
TCGATTGGTCAAGCGGCTAAGACGTCGCCCTCTCACGGCGAAAACAGGGGTTCGATTCCCCTATCGACTATTTTTTAGAAAGGTTTGTCTGTTTAGGCAGACCTTTTTTGTTTAATAAAAGAAAATGTCTGCTTTTGTTGAATAGAATAATTTTCTCAGTTATTTTATGCTACAGATTTTTTCCTGTATTATTTCTTAGAAACTATTATTTTTATTTTCATAAAGGAGGGACTCTTCTATGGCTTTTTTTGACACCTTAAAACAAAATCTTATGACTGCCAGTCAGATTACAATGGATAAAGCAAAAAATACTGCTGAGATTTTAAAATTAAAAGATCAGATTCGCCAGGATAAACGGGAAATTCGCTCTGCTACTTATAAGATTGGGGAGATTTACCGTGAGCTACACTCAGAGGACTATGAAGAGGCTTATGAGGATTGTTTCCAAAAGATTGAGAGTTTAAAACAGGCAATTAGCTGGAAGGAAGATGCCCTAAAAGATTTGGAATAATAGACGAAACTATTCTTTACAAAGGATTTTTACTTATGAAAGAACGACTGATTTTTCATGTTGATGTAAATAGTGCCTTTTTAAGCTGGGAAGCCACTTACCAGCTTAAAAATGGTGCCAGTACAGATATACGAACAATCCCGTCAATCATTGGCGGAGATACTTCCCTACGAAAAGGTGTTGTCCTTGCCAAATCTCTTCCTGCCAAACATTTTGGCATCCACACAGGAGAACCTGTTACCGATGCCTTAACAAAATGTCCTTCCTTAAAAAGCTTCCGTCCAAACTTTCCTCTTTATCACAAATACTCTAAAGCTTTTATCGCTATTTTAAAGAAATATGCCCCTGTAGTGGAACAGGTTTCTATTGATGAAGCTTATCTTGACATGAGCGGACTACACTACTTTTACTCTACCCCACTTGAAGCAGCCGAAAAAATCCAGACAGAAATCCGGGATACTCTCGGATTTACCGTAAATATCGGTATTTCTTCCAATAAACTTCTGGCAAAAATGGCATCTGATTTTGAAAAACCTGATAAAATCCACACACTATTTCCACAGGAGATAGCAGAAAAAATGTGGCACCTTCCCGTTCGCACTCTTTTTTTCACAGGCAGGGCTGCCGCACAAAAATTAAACCAACTCGGTATTTATACAATCGGTGACCTCGCAAAAAGTGATCCCGATTTTCTAAAAGCACACTTAAATTCTCAGGGAATCACTTTATGGAATTATGCAAATGGTCGAGACGATTCTCCTGTAAAAGAAACTCCCGATGCTCCAAAAGGCTACGGAAACTCTATGACTCTAAGCAAAGATCTGACCTCTTTTTCCGAAGCCAGACCCGTTCTTTTAGAACTTTGCGAAACGGTTACAAAACGCCTTAGAGCAGATCACGTTTATGCTCAGGTTATCGAAGTAGAGCTAAAAGACAAAAACTTCCGTCGAAAATCTCACCAGACTGTCCTTGACTACTCTACAAACACTACCGATGATTTCTACCAAATCAGTATAAAACTTTTTCAGGAGTTATGGGACGGAACGCCTATCCGTCTTCTCGGAGTTCGTGGCGGAAAACTGACCACTGATAAAATCGAACAGATTCAACTCTTTACCGAAACTGCCTCCTCACATGAAAAACGCAAAAAAATGGCGAAATTAGATGCCGCACTCGATTCTATTCAGAAAAAATACGGCAAAGACTCTGTGAAACGAGGAAGCAAACTCTGATTTATTTTTCGTCCGTTACTCCAAATCATGAAATACCGGTTTCATCTTCTCAAAGGTACAAAATTGTGTATATCCAAGTTTGCGAAGTTCCTCTTTCGCCCAGTCAATATACGCACCAAGATGTTCTTTTTTATGGCTGTCACTTCCTATCGTGATAATTGTGCCGCC
>CAKREJ010000228.1 GCA_934317185.1 uncultured Anaerobutyricum sp.
TTACTTCATTCCCAATATAGCGTACTGGCTTCTCTATTTTTAGCAATATTTCATCACTTAATGCTAAATTATTCATAAATTTCCCTTTCGTTGTTGTTTATTTTTCACAAAACATATATTTGCTTAAATTTTAATATTTAAGTGATTTTTAATGTGAATTCAAACAAATTTATGCATCAGTTTTTCTATAATATCAAAAAAATTCACTTTTTGCAAATTCCAGACTCTTTAAAAGTATGTGGACTAAAAAAATCAAAGCACTTCTTTTTTTATAATGCAAGTATGTTCTTTCGTCTTTTTATTATAGTTAATTCCCACAAGAAGAATATTTCCATGATAATCTTTCAAAGCATCGGTATATTCCTTGTCTTCAATCTGGGCAATTGCTCCCTGTACATTTTTATCCCATTTTAACTCAATAATCATTGCAGGTTTATCCGCATATAGCCTTCTTGGAAGAAAACAAATATCTGCAAATCCCTTACCAGTAGGAAGCTCTCTTATAAGTGTGTAATACTCTCTTGCGAAGTAAAAAGCCAATGTTATCGTACAGCTTAATGAATTTTCGTTATTATATTGTAGAATAGAAATTTCTCTGTGTGCTTTATCAATACCTTCCGCTACAGCTTTTTCATCTAATCGCCATGCGGCCTCCAATAGTTCCTTAGACGCACTCACCGATTCCATTACTTCTGTCCAATCCATTGTGCTAATCGCATTGATATATTCTTGTGCAACTTCTTTATTGGGAATGGTAACACTTTTTTCTATTTGATTATAACTAAGATATCCAAGATGTATCAATAAGGTAAGTACATCATCTTTTCCTTGAAAAGAAGTCATATCATTTGAAAAAGTACCTGTGTTGATAGAAATACTATCTCCTGCCAGCATATGAATAATTGCATCTTTTAATCCATCATAATTTAAGTGAATATATGACTTCAATGCTTCGTAAGTCTCTGTCTGATTCCAATAATTATCAAACGTTCCGCTAATCATGGCATCAACTACAGATTTTGGGTTGTACATAGAATAAATTTGTAGCAGACTTTCTTTCGTTCTGGTAAGTCTGTAGCCATCATACCAAACTTTTGTTTCTTCGAAGTTTCGTTTATACTGTTTACATAATTCATAAACTTCCTTGTCTGTAAACCCAAAAAATTCCGTCATTTCTCTGGGATTTGTCATAGAATACTCTGCAAACATATTTAGTGCCGAATGAGAACCGTACTTTTTAATCGGTAAAATTCCCGTCATATATGCCAGTGCTACATAATCTTTATCTTTTAGCCACGCCCTTAAAAAATCCAAATATTTTTTTTGAGCTTCTTTATTCTGCTTATATTCACGGAATAAACAATCCCACTCATCAATCAATATAACAAACGGATGATTTGTATGCATAAAAATATCCTGCATTACAAATACAAGATACTCGTTGTCTACATAATCTGGATATTTCAATTTTAATTCCTTTATTAACCTTTTTTGTAAAATAGCAAGCATTTCGTCTATATCGTGTGTTGCACTTAAAAATTCTTGCATATTTATTTTAATAACATCATACTTATTTTTGTGTTTCTGATAAGAAGGACAGTTCTGTATAAATAAATTATCAAAAAGTTCAGAGGTATCTTCTGCCGTATCATAATAAGCTGCCAGCATATTTGCCGCCATTGATTTTCCGAAACGTCTTGGTCTACTGACACAAACATATTTTTGCTCAGTACATATAACATCATTTGTTTTGGCTATTAAACCACTTTTATCTACATAAATTTTTGAACGCAAACTTCCTCGAAAAGATGTATTTCCCGGATTCAAATAAATTCCCATAGTAAACCTCCTCTCAAAAATCTTTTGTTAAAACTAGTATACTAAGGGATTCGTAAATTTTCAATGTATTTT
>CAKREJ010000229.1 GCA_934317185.1 uncultured Anaerobutyricum sp.
GTATCTCCTCAGCTTGTCGAAGATGCGATCCTTCTTGCAAAAGAAGTAAGAAACCGCTTCACTTTATTACAGATTCTGTGGGATACCGGATTGCTTGATAGTTATGCAAAAACCACTTATCGCTTGTAAATATTTTTTTACTCTGATATTATAAAAAATATAAAATAAAACAACATGAAGGGAGAATGTACAAAATGAGTAAATATACAATTGGGGTAGATTACGGAACACTTTCTGTAAGAGCATTGCTTGTAAACATTGAAACCGGAGAAGAAGCAGCTACTAGTGTTTATGAATATCCACACGGGGTTATGGAAGAACATCTTCCAACAGGAGAACGACTTCCTTCCGGCTGGGCATTGCAGGAACCACAAGACTATGTAGAAGGATTAATCATCACTATTCGTAATGTCCTTTCTGAAAAAAAGGTACTTCCGGAAGAAGTAATCGGTATCGGAGTTGACTTTACCTCTTCTACTGTTATCCCGGTAAAATCAGACCGAACACCTCTTTGCCACCTTGAAAAGTTCACACACAATCCTCATTCTTATGTGAAATTATGGAAGCATCACGGTGCAGAAGAAGAAGCTCTTCAGATTGACCGTATCGCTAAAGAACGAGGTGAAAAATGGCTTCCACTTTATGGCGGAAAAGTATCCAGCGAATGGATGATTCCTAAAATTTTAGAAACATTACACCACGCACCAGATGTATATAAAGAAGCTGACCGCTTCATGGAAGCTCTTGACTGGATCATCTGGCAGATGACCGGCGAAGAAACAAGAAGTGCCTGCGGTGCTGGTTATAAAGCTTTCTATCGTCACGACAGCGGATATCCAACAAAAGATTTCTTTAAAGCACTTGATCCTGCAATGGAAAATATCGTAGAAGAAAAGCTTGATGCTCCAATCAAATCCATCGGGGAAACTGCCGGATATTTAACAGATTCTATGGCAAGAGAGCTTGGACTTTTGGCTGGTACCCCTGTTGGAACAGGTATCATTGATGCACACTCTTCACTTCCTGGATGCGGAATCGGAAAACCTGGTACAATGATGATCATCGTAGGAACTTCTTCCTGCCATATGATGCTTTCTGAAACAGAAGCAGGTATTGCCGGTGTTGGCGGACTTGTAAAAGATGGTATCATGCCGGGTTACTTCGGATATGAAGCCGGACAGTGCTGTGTAGGAGATCACTTCGCATGGTTCACTGATAACTGCGTACCAGAAAGCTACGAACAGGAAGCTCGCTCCCGTGGCATCTCTATCCATCAGCTTCTCACAGAAAAATTATCCGGTTATAAAGCCGGACAGAGCGGATTATTAGCACTCGACTGGTTCAACGGTGTTCGTTCTCCATTAATGGATTTTAATTTAAATGGTCTTATCATGGGTATGAACCTCCTTACAAAACCAGAAGAAATTTATCTTTCCTTAATTGAGGCAACGGCTTACGGTACTCGTATGATTATCGAACAGTTCGAAAATGCCGGCGTTCCCGTAAACACACTTGTATTAAGTGGTGGTATTCCAGCCAAAAACAAGATGCTCGTTCAAATTTATGCAGATGTATGTAACAAAGAGATTCGCATCTCCGGAACAGATCAGGCAAGTGCTCTTGGTGCTGCGATCCTCGGTATCGCTGCTGCACCGGAACGTATTACCGGATTTAAAAATGCAAACGAAGCCGCAGAAAAACTCGGAAAAGTTCGTGATGAAGTATATAAGCCAAATCCGGACAACGTAGCTGTTTATAATAAACTGTATCAGGAATATGCGACATTACATAAATACTTCGGAACCGGAGAAAACGATGTAATGAAGAGACTTAACAAAATCCGTGAAGACAGATTAAGTGAATAAATCCTGATTTGT
>CAKREJ010000230.1 GCA_934317185.1 uncultured Anaerobutyricum sp.
GGTTCGTCCGTTCCTTAATGAACTAAATAGTAAAATAATTTTTTGTAATACCAGGAGAAGGTTTGTTTTTTTATATTTTGTTTGGCGTAGATAGGGTAGCTGCGATAGGGTTTAGAATCAATATAAAGAACAACAGAGCCGACGGCAGTGCCTTTTTGGACCGGGGCAGTTAAGGTAGCAGGAAGTTGTATGATGCATTTTGTTTTTTCAGAAGAAGAGATATATAAACTGACTGGCTTAGGGATAGAAAGATTACAGAAAGAGTGGATGCCATTTTTTACAGGGAGTTTAGAAGGAATTCCTTGATTTAAGGAGATTTCTTTTTTATTGTAATTATTCATTCCATAGTCCATCAGTTTTTTCGTGTCTTCCCACTTATAACGGCGGTTTGGATACCAGCCACTTCCCAAAACGACTGAAATTAGATAGTAGCCGTCTTTTTTTACTGCACCAACAAAACAATATCCGGCATTATTCGTGTATCCGGTCTTTACGCCGATTGCTCCATCGTAGGAAGTTAAAAATAGATTCTTATTATTTAAAGAGTAAGATTGGCCGTTTTTTAATTCTTTAATAGAAAAAGATTGTTCTTTAATAATTTTGCAAAAGTTATCATTTTTTAAGGCAAGACAGGTTAGAAGGGCTAGGTCGTGACAGGTCGTATAATGCTTGACACTATCTAATCCGTTTGGTGTTTCAAAGGAAGTATGATAACAACCATAATCTCTGGCCTCCTGAGTCATATTTGCACAGAATTGTTCTACAGATCCGTCGATGTGTTCTGCAATAGCAACCGCAACATCGTTATAGGATTCCAGCATTAATGCGTAGAGCAAATCAGATAGCAAAAATTGAGAACCACTCTTAGCCCCAAGTCGTACTTTTGGAGAGGAAGCTGCTCTTTGTGAAAATGTGACTGTATCAGATAGATTTCCATGCTCTATTGCATACAGGCAGGTCATGATTTTTGTTGTACTTGCCATAGGAAGCAATTTTTCTTCGTTTTTTCCAAATAGAATACGTTGATTATTGCCATCCATAAGAACAGCAGCTTTTGCATGAAGTGAAGAAAGTTCGTCAGGGACAGAAGCTTTTGAAAAAGCACAGGTATTTATGTAACAGGAATCAATAAGAAATATAAAGAAGATGGAGCTAATTAAAAAAAGGGAAAAAGTATAGAGCTTATATTTTAAAATACGCTTCAGGTGGTTAAGATAATAGTTCAAAAAAAGCACATCCTTTTAGAATAGTGGGCTTTCTATAACTATGAGAGAAAAAGAAAAAATATGATAAATACGAATTTGCCTGAGTGACGGACGAAAAATAAAAAAATAAATACTAGTAAAATGTGCCAGTAGTCGCTGCGTATGAAATGCTCGCTTATAGCTTGCATTCAATACTTGCTCCGAGGTCACATTTTACTAGTATTTATTTTTTTATTTTTCTGTTTGCCTACTTCGTAAGTAAATTAGTATTTTATGGTAGAGAGTTTTTCGAGGGCTAAAGCGTATTCTTCGTTTGTATAATCCAGATTCAGGACATCTTCCTTACTGTATCCAAGTTTGATCATTTTACAAATTTTTGAAATAGCGATTTCAGTAGAATTTTTCTGGAGTTCTTTTTGGACTTCTTTCTGAATTCCTTCCTGAACCCTTTTTTTAATAGTTCCTGATCGGTCTCATCAAGTTTTGGACTCTTGGAAAGAAATGATAATCTGCGTGCTTCTTCATTGATTGTTTTAATCAAAAATCTACGTGCTTCCTCGTAAGTTGTACCATTAATGCCTTTCAGACTAATAGAAATCACTTGATTATAGGTAGTAAATATGGTAAATTCAAGAATTAGAGATAGTTGTAAAATGATAAGGAGAATAA
>CAKREJ010000231.1 GCA_934317185.1 uncultured Anaerobutyricum sp.
CCAACACCGGTAGACCTCAGGAATATGACAGATACTGTTTTGGCGATTGCAAGGGGATATACGGAAAACCGTGACCTTAATTTTTATGTTTCAAGAGAAGAACTAAAAACGCCTTATGTAATGGCAGATGAACTCAGAATCAGGGAAGTATTGCTCAACATTATCAGTAATGCAGTCAAATTTACAAAAGACGGAGGTAGCATTTCATTTGCTGCAGAAAACGCTCCGGGCAATGATGTGCAGCATATAATTGTGCGTTATCGTATATCGGATACCGGAATTGGTATGAGCGAGGAGTTCCAGAGCAGAATATTTGATGAGTTCAGTCAGGAAAATAATGGGGCAAGAACCAGTTATAAGGGAACTGGACTGGGAATGACTATTGTCAAACAGTATGTTGATCTTATGGGAGGAAAAATTGAAGTCAGCAGCAGACAGGGCATTGGCTCAACATTTACTGTAGAAATTCCGCTGCTTATAACGGATCACATTCCATCTCAAAAGGAAGAAAAGTCAAAGAAAGAGAGTGATTTACATGGCTTACATGTCCTTTTAGCAGAAGATAATGATTTAAATGCAGAAATAGCAGTAATACTATTGGAAGAAAAAGGGATGATTGTAACCAGGACTGCCGATGGTAAATCTGCTCTGGCACAGTTTTGCAATACAGCTCCGGGAACTTTTGACCTGATCTTAATGGATATTATGATGCCGGAAATGAATGGACATGAAACAACAAAAGCTATCAGAAATCTGCCGGACCGTCCAGACGGAAAGAAAATTCCTATTATCGCAATGACAGCAAATGCATTTGCAGAGGATGTACAGGTCGCTTTGAATGCCGGGATGGATGATCATGTGGCAAAGCCGATCGATATGGGAATTTTAATATCTGTTATCACAAAATATATAGAATGATAATTCATCTGTTAAAAAATAAGAAAGAAGGAAATAAATAAAAATAATAGAAATTTTATGGACAATTTTTTGCATAAAATGTATAATAAAAGAAAATATCATTATTAGCAAATCAGCCGAAAGACTGAGACGCAAAGCTATAGGGCCTGTAAGATGGCAGCCAGTTGCAAGATTAATAAATATATATGATCATGTATTATGGTGTAGCACTGTAATACATGATTTTTTGTGGCAGAATACTTGAATAAGAAATACAGAAGTTATTAGCAAAGATATTTATTCTGGAAGCAAGCGACTGCGGCCAGGAGAGTGGGTGAAAGATGAAAAAGTGCAAATTAATACAGGATATAAAAAACTTCAAATTTTGTTACCTTATATTTGGCATAATTACGTGTTTAATTGCTTTACCTGCTTCCACATCTGCCAAAGAAAATTCTGATAATGTTGTCCGGGTAGGATCTTTTGAAGAAACTTATAATATCGTTAATGAAAAGGGAGAAAGAAGAGGATATGGTTATGAGTATCTTCAAGATATAGCAGGTTATGCAGGATGGACCTATGAATATGTAACAAGTAATTGGGAAGATTGCTTTACACAGTTGGAAAATGGAGAAATTGATATTCTTGGCGGTATTTCCTATACAGACGAACGTGCCAAAAATATGCTTTTTTCCGATATGCCTATGGGGGAAGAGAAATATTATATTTATACGGATGCCTCAAATATGGATCTTACGGCAGGAAATCTTGATTCTTTTGAGGGAAAAAATATTGGTGTGTTTAAAGATCATATACCGGAGGATGTGCTTAACGAATGGGAGTTAAAGTATGGTCTGCATACGCAGCATGTCAATGTTTCTAATACCACAGAAGTTATGGACAAACTGTCGAAACATGAAATTGACTGCTTCGTTTCGGTAGAAGAATCCCGTTGGGAAGAATCGGATATT
>CAKREJ010000232.1 GCA_934317185.1 uncultured Anaerobutyricum sp.
GTTTGTATCGATTATTCTTCTCCAAACGTAGCAAAGAACTTCCACGTAGGACATTTAAGAACAACAATCATTGGAAATTCTCTTTATAAAATCTATTCTAAATTAGGCTATCATGTAGAAAGAATTAACCATTTAGGAGACTGGGGAACACAGTTTGGTAAGCTGATCGTTGCTTATAAAAAGTGGGGAAGCAAAGAAGCAGTAGAGAAAAATGGAATTGATGAACTGATGAAGATTTATGTTAAGTTTCATCAGGAGGCAGAAAAAGATGATTCTTTAAACGATCAGGCAAGAGAATGGTTTGTTAAGATGGAACAGGGAGATGAGGAAGCACTTTCTATCTGGCAGTGGTTTAAAGACATCAGTTTAGTAGAATACAAACGAATTTACAAATTACTCGGAATGGATTTCGATCATTTTACAGGAGAAAGTTTTTACCGTGATAAGACCCATGAAGTAGTAGAAAAACTTCAGGAGAAAGATTTACTTGTAGAAAGTGATGGTGCACATATTGTATCTTTAGATGAATATGATATGGCTCCATGCCTCATTATGAAGAAAGATGGAAGTAGTATTTATGCTACCCGTGATTTAGCTGCGTTATTATATCGTAAGAGAACATATAATTTTGATAAATGTATTTATGTTACAGGATTAGAGCAGAAACTCCACTTTGCACAGGTATTTAAAGTAATTGAGTTATTAGGATACGATTGGTACAAGAATCTGGTACATGTTCCATACGGTTTAGTTAGTATGGAAGGTGGAAAGCTTTCTACAAGAAATGGAAATGTTATTTATGCAGAGCAGATTTTACATGAAGCTATCGAAAAGATTCATGAAATCATTAATGAAAAGAATCCTGACTTACCAAATAAAGAGGAAGTATCCAGACAGGTTGGAATCGGTGCAATTCTTTTCAATGATTTATATAACCAGAGAATTAAAGATGTAATCTTCAACTGGGATAAGATTCTTAATTTTGATGGAGAAACCGGTCCATATGTACAGTATACTTATGCAAGATGTGCCAGTGTATTCCGTAAGGTAGGAGCGGTTGAATTACCAGCAGAAGTTGATTATTCTGTATTAACAGATGATGCAACAATGAATCTGTTAAAGGACCTTACAAGATTCCCACAGGTTATTAAAGAAGCAGCAGAAAAGTATGAACCATTTATGATTGCAAGATTTGCCGTATCTGTAGCACAGCACTTTAATAAGTTTTATCATGACTGCCAGATTAATGTAGAAGAAGAAAATGTAAAGCTGGCAAGATTAAAAGTAGTAGATGTAACGATGAGAGTAATCAAATCAGCATTAGACTTATTAGGAATAGAATGTCCAGAACAAATGTAATAACTATTTAGTTCATTAACAACGGACGAACCGCGGAAATAAAAGAATCCTTATTTGTGACTTTAGTCGCGGCGTGTTGAATGCTCGCTTATAGGCTCGCATCCAATACTTGCTCCGAGGCCACAAATAAGGATTCTTTTATTTCGCACGGTTCTGTCTTTTCCTAAATTGAAGATAAGAATTAAATAGTAGCGGAGGGAAAAGAGGGGGAGAGAACGCCCAATCTGTCCCGTCTTCTCCCCCTTCTCTCTCACCTACTATTTAATTTAACTTTTTCTACTGGAGCCAAGAGACAGAAAAATAAAAAAAGAAAGTAGGGTTAAATGTGACCTCGGAGCAAGTATGGAATGCAAGCTTTTTAGCGAGCATTTCATACGCAGCGACTACTGGCACATTTACCCTACTTTCTTTTTTTATTTTTCGTCCGTTTCTTAATAGATTAAATAGTAAATATGTTTCACGTGAAACATATTATATGGCATGATATTTGATTTCATGTTATAAT
>CAKREJ010000233.1 GCA_934317185.1 uncultured Anaerobutyricum sp.
TAATGAACTAAATAGTAATTCACATTTATTTCACAGAATGTCCGTTGACAATTTTGGTTATAAAAGTTTAGAATAGTCTGATAGACAATACTATATGATTGTAACAATTTTCAGAAGATTATTATTGTCTGTAAGTATGCAGAAAGGGAGTGCCAGACAGTTATGAAAGAAGTAAAGACACCGAAGAAGCCATTTATTTTTTATTATATTATAGTGCTTCTTATACTCATGCTGGTCAATATGTTTGTTATGCCGACAATTAGAGAGGCAAGTATTAAAAAGGTTGACTATAATGAGTTTATGAATATGACATTGAATAAACAGATTAAAAAAGTAGAGATTGATGATTCTCAGATTACATTTACAGATCAAAACGGTACTGTTTATAAGACAGCGAAGATGGATAGTGACTGGGGACTGACAGAGAGATTGTATCGTTCGGGAGCTGAGTTTACGACAGAGGTTCAGGAACAGATGTCTCCGTTAACATCTTTCCTCTTATCCTGGATTATTCCAATTATTCTGTTTTCCGCATTAGGATACTATGCTCAGAAGAAGATGATGAATAAGATGTCCGGCGGAGGTGCGAATATGATGTTTGGTATGGGTAAGAGTAATGCCAAGATTTATGTTCCATCTGAAGAGGGAATTCGATTCAGTGATGTAGCAGGAGAAGATGAAGCGAAAGAAAATTTAGCAGAGATCGTAGATTATCTTCATCAGCCGTCAAAGTATTCAGAGATTGGTGCATCTATGCCAAAGGGAGTTCTTTTAGTAGGCCCTCCGGGAACCGGTAAGACCATGCTTGCAAAGGCAGTAGCGGGTGAGGCGAATGTACCGTTTTTCTCTATTTCCGGTTCGGAGTTTGTAGAGATGTTTGTCGGTATGGGTGCATCTAAAGTAAGAGATTTATTTAAACAGGCAAAGGAAAAAGCACCATGTATCGTATTTATCGATGAGATCGATGCAATCGGTAAAAAGAGAGATGGTCAGGTTGGCGGTAATGATGAACGTGAGCAGACGTTAAATCAGCTTCTTACCGAGATGGATGGATTTGAAGGGAATAACGGTGTTATCATCTTAGCAGCAACGAACCGTCCGGAATCGCTTGACCCGGCGTTAACAAGACCGGGACGATTTGACCGTCGTGTGCCGGTAGAGCTTCCTGACCTGGTAGGAAGAGAGGCAATCTTAAGAGTACACAGCAAGAAGACCCGCCTTGCAGATAACGTAGATTTACATGCGATAGCCCGTATGGCAGCAGGAGCTTCTGGAGCAGAGCTTGCGAATATTATTAATGAGGGAGCGTTAAGAGCAGTAAGGAATGGAAGAAGAATCGTTACACAGGCAGACCTTGAAGAAAGTGTAGAAGTAGTAATTGCAGGTTATCAGAAGAAAAATGCGGTACTCTCACCAAAGGAAAAGATGACGGTTGCTTATCACGAGATAGGCCATGCCTTAGTGGCAGCCAAGCAGACGCATTCCGCACCGGTACAAAAGATTACGATCATACCAAGAACTTCCGGTGCATTAGGCTACACGATGCAGGTAGAACAGCAGGATAAATATCTTATGACAAAGGAAGAATTACAGAATAAGATTGCTACGTTAACAGGTGGCCGTGCTGCAGAGGAGATTGTGACAGGAACGATAAGCACAGGAGCTTCTAATGATATTGAGCAGGCAACGAAGCTTGCCAGAGCAATGATTACCCGTTATGGTATGACAGAAGAATTTGACATGGTTGCAATGGAAACCGTGAATAATCAGTATCTTGGCGGTGACACTTCTCTTGCCTGTTCTGCAGATACCCAAAAGAAAATCGATGAGAAGGTCGTAGAAGT
>CAKREJ010000234.1 GCA_934317185.1 uncultured Anaerobutyricum sp.
GAACCGATACTAAACAGGAGGTACGGACCAACAAAAACTTAAGCTAAGATTCGAAACGATATTAAAGCAGGAGGTACAGACCACCAGAAAGTTAAGTTAAGATTTAGGAACCGATACTAAACAGGAGGTACAGACCACCAAAAATTTAAGTTAAGATTCGAGACGATACCATAGCGGGAGGTATAGACCAACAAAAACATAAGTTTTAGAATTTAAGTAAGATTGCAGATTTAGAAGTTCAGAGATTGTGAGTGAATAATATCAAAAAGATAACACTTCAGATAGTAGTAATAAGAGGAAGACTTAAAGAATCTAGGAATCGGCTTAAAATTCAAAGGAATAATCACCCAAAGTTGAGATGAATTATATGACCGGAGATTTTAAGGAGTCAGAAGAAGGTGTATTAACAATCATAATTCTTTTGTAGAAGATAGAAGGATTGACTGATTACAATACAAACCGTGGATGATTAGCTTAAAGTTAAAAGGGAAACAGGAGGTATAGTCCGTTGGACATAATTGAAAATTCAAATTATTAGGGAGAGCATCTGGAATAGTAGTCAGGATGCTCTCTTTTTTTCGTATATCATTTCCTTGTTCTATTATTTTCTCTAAAAATATGATATGATAACAGAAAAACTTAAAACATTAAAACAAAGTCAGTTTGCATGGCAAAAGCAGGGGTATTATGAAGGAGGATATTATGACGCTTGGAGATTTTCTTACGATGGCGGCTGTAATTGTTGCGGCCTGTCTTGTATACAATTTTGTTAAAGCATACACAAAGAAGAAATAATAAGAAAGGAAATGAGAGAAAAAGTATGAGAGAAAGTAACATGAAGAAGGTTTTAAGCTGGTTATTTACAGCGTTATTAATTTGTTGTATTGGATTTACGACACAGAGTGTAACTGCGAATGCGGCAATCGTTTCGAATGGAAAGAAGAATTATACATACAGTGAATTACGGACAGATCTGGCACAGCTCCAAAAAAGATATGCACAGCATTGTAAAGTGAATGTAATTGGACAGACTGCCGATAAGAGGAAGCTTTATGAAGTAGTTATCGGTAACCCGGATGCGAAGAAGCATCTCCTGGTTATCGGGAATCTTCATGCAAGAGAGCATATGACAACACAGCTTTGCATGAAGCAGATAGAATATTATTTAAAAAGTTATAATAAGAAGATAAATGGGGTAAAGGTTTCAGCTACATTGGAGAAAGTAGCGATTCATTATGTGCCATCCTGTAATCCGGATGGAACAGCGATCAGCCAGAAGGGCTTTGGAGCGATCCGTAATAAGAATCTCCGGAAAGCACTTCGAAGAATGGGTGGAAGCTCCAGCAGATGGAAGGCGAATGCAAGAGGCGTAGATTTAAACAGAAACTGGAATATCGCATTCCGCAGAGCAGGAAGAAGAGGATCATCCGGATATCACGGTCCAAAGGCAGCCAGTGAAAGAGAAGTACAGGCATTGGTGAAGTGGGTTAACCGTATCCAGAAACAGGGTAGAATTACCGGTCTTGTAAGTTATCATTCCACAGGCTCTATTCTTTACGGCCGCTGTAATAGTCATGCTACGAGAAAGGTTCGAAATACGACAACAAAGATGTATAAAGTGGCCAAAAGATTAACAGGATATCGTCTTATGCCGACAGAATCTCTTTCTTATGCCGGAGGATGTTCCCGTGAATATTTCCTATATGGAAGGGAGGTTCCATGTATTACTCTTGAAGTAGGAACCGGAGCAGCACCGTTAAGCGGAGGGGAATTCTCCTCTATTTGGAGAAAAAATAAAAACGTAGTAATCAGAGAAGCCCAGCTATTTGATTAGATTGA
>CAKREJ010000235.1 GCA_934317185.1 uncultured Anaerobutyricum sp.
GTCATAGTAAGGTCAAGATCAGTTGAAAAGGTTATACCGTTTTGTATGTCTAGTCCATTGCAGGAGGCAAAACAATATTTTGCATGACGTTGATTAATTAACTGTTCTACTTCTTTTCCATAGATACCTTCGTGTGTATAGTTGTAAATGCCGGCAGGGCATTCAACAGTGACGTTACTGTTTTCAGATAATTTGTGAGCAAGTGGCATTCCATTGGTCAGAATATCAAGATGGAAGTTTGTTTCGACATGGTTGGCAAATCCTAAACAGGTGCTACTTGAAGTGATAAACAGGGTATCGTTATTTTGAATGAGTGATGCGGCTATTTTTCCAATATATTTTTTTTCTTCAAGATTTGTTTTTTTACGGAGGGCAAAAGGTTCAGCAAAAGAGTCTGGTTTATTAAAAGAAGCACCTCCATGTGTTCTTAATACGGATCCTTCTTTTTCAAGTAAAGTAAGATCACGTCGGATCGTAGGCAGGCTGACATATAATTTATGTGAGAGTTCTTCGACAGAAATATATCCTTTTTCATTAAGCAGTTCTAAAATTTGTTTTCTTCGTTCGTCAGGAATCATGAATGTGCCTCCGTGGCTGATTGGTTTGATTTGCAAAAAATATTTCATAAATATGATGATGTCTGAGTTAAAAGGTATTTTACCTCTAATATTACATGATTGAAATATAATATAAACGCTCAAGAATAGTGATTGATTATCAATATAATAGCACTTACTTGTTTATATATCAATCATACAGTATACTAATGCTATTCAATGACAGGAGGCAGATAAAAATTATGGTAAAACTGGTTATGACAGATATAGACGGAACGTTGATTAAAGATGGAACATTAAAAATTAACCCGGAATATTTTGAGGTAATCGAGAAGCTTGTGGAAAAGGGAATTGTGTTTGTTGTTGCAAGTGGAAGGCATATGGTTAGTATTAAAGAGGTTTTTGGACCGATTATAGATAAGATATGGATTGCATCACAGAATGGTAATGTATTGACGCATGATGGACAATCTAAAATTATGAAGCCTATTCCTCAAGTATGGGCTAAAGAATTATGGCATCAAATGTCGGGAATAGATCAGCTAGATGGTGTTGTAGACACGGCAGTAACGACATATTGCCCATTTGAAGGAACGCAAATGCATAAGTTGTTGATTGATGGTTATCATTATGATACGAAAGGAACAGGAGGCTGGGATAAGGTTCCACAGGAAGATTTTAGTATGATGACGATATACCATCCGGAAAACGTAGATCAGATTTGTAAGAAATATATCAAAGATAAATGGGAAGGAAAACTGGAATTTTTGAAGTCAGGTAAGTATTGGATTGATGTTGTCAGACCAGGAGCTAATAAAGGAACGGCGATGAGGAGTATTTGTGAGGAGTTGGGGATTTCCCGTGAAGAAACGGTTGCCTTTGGGGATAATATCAATGATATTGCGATGATTGAATATGCAGGGAAGGGATATGCTGTAGATACGGCAAGAAAAGAAACGAAAGAAGCAGCAGATGAGATCATACCGGGATATGCTAAAGATGGAGTATTGAAGGTATTAAAAACTTTTTTGTCTTGAATATTCTTGAATATATGGAGAGAGGGGACCTCCGGTGTTGTACCTAATGGATTGAATCATAGAATTTTTTATTTGTTTTGCTAATAAAATCATAGAATTTTTAATGTAAATCTAAAAATATTCTATCGTTTCTTGTTAAAAAATCGTTTATACTGGCAACATCAACAAAAACCGAGGAGGGTAATAATAATGAGAAAGAAAATTGTAGCAATGATGATGGCAGCAGCTTTAGTAGTT
>CAKREJ010000236.1 GCA_934317185.1 uncultured Anaerobutyricum sp.
CCTGTTATAGGAATTTGTATCACTATCATCTATGCCGTTATTCATGCAAGTGGCGTACAGTGGATGCAGGTTATTGGCGGCGATATTACCGCTGTTTTATGTCTGATGTTTGTATGTATATTTGAAAGCTGTATTTACTGTGGTCTGATCCAGACAAATACAGGATATGAACAATTATTTGAAGTATGTACGATGGGAGCACAGATCACAGATTTAAAGTATCATGTATGCTACGCTTCTTCTAATGCAATGGAACTATCTAAGACCGTAATGAAAGAGTCTGCAAAGAAAGAAGTCGTTGTTGATAAGAAAACTTTAATTAAAAGCAGTCCGATCCAGGGAGGATATGTTTTATGGCAGGAGGACATTAAAGACATCCTGATGCTATTGGAAAAAATGGAAGAAAACCGGAAAACGATAGAAGAGAGTAACTGCATTGAACAGGAGAATTATCAGACAAAGGCAAAGATTAATATGCTCCGGGAAAAGAACCGCTTATACGATAAGCTTCAGACGCAAACTGCCAGACAGATTGAACTATTAAATAACTTGTTATTTCAATATGATGCGGAAACAAATTTGACAACGAAACGTACCCTGCTTGCTAAAGTCAGTGTAATCGGAACTTACATAAAGCGATGTGGTAATTTAATTTTTATCGAAGAAAGATCTGCGATATCTGATATCGCTGAACTGGAAGCCTGTCTGGAAGAGTCTTTTAGCAGCCTTAAGCTAATGGGAGTTATGTGTGCATTTGCCGCTCCGTCAGGAGCATCTATCTATGTGCGGGATGCCGTCCGTATTTATAACTTTTTTGAAGCCGTAATCGAAGTTTGTCTTGATTCCCTTTTATCTGTATGGATAAAGTTTCGTGTACATAAAGAAAATCTGATTTTTTGTATGGAAGTAGAAAGTAACGCAAACTTAACCTCATTTTTTGAAATCACTGATACAGGAAATTACGAAGACGGAGTATGGAGATTTACATTTACTGTGAAGAAAGCAGGTGAAGCGTAATGCAGACATTCTATCTGTCATATAGGCTACTACAGACAATTTTTATGGTCGTAGTATTTCTCAGTCTGATATTTTCTCTTCTTTTACTCCTTCTTCTTTATGAACTTCGACCATATATGTGGAAATGCTACCGAAATTGGAACAGTTTTATATTCTTCTTTTTATTTCTACTTTTGAATCATCTGGCATATTCTTTCCGTCAGATAAATAATGGTGAAAAATATTATGAATTGCTGCCTGTCCCAATCGTGATACTTTGGTGCATTGTCGGTATTATTGATTTTTTACTTGTTAGAGAGAGTATCCACTTAAAAAAAAGAATGAAAGAGAAGGTTAGCCAAAATTCCATTAAAGAAGCGTTGAATCTTCTTCCGGTAGGAATCTGCTATTTTACTTTGAATGGTACAGTAAAGCTCTGTAATTCACAGATGTACCGGCTTTTTAGAACACTTGCTCATAAAGATTTACAAAAACTTAGTGAATTACGAGATGCTCTTCACAGCAATATACAAAACGGAGTTATCCACCTTACAGATAAAAAGGAAATTTATCTTTTTCCCGACGGACGGGCATGGAATTATCAGGAAAATGAGGTAAAAGACAAAGAGGGGAATGTCTATATAGAAGCCGTTTTTTCGGATATCACAAAGCAATATCATGAAAAAATAAATCTTACAAGGCAAACAGAAAAGTTAAAAGAAATATCCAGAGAACTACGCTATCTTTCTGATAATGTATTGATTTTGACAAGAGAAAGGGAAGTCCTTGCTGCCAAGACTAAATTGCATGATCAGAT
>CAKREJ010000237.1 GCA_934317185.1 uncultured Anaerobutyricum sp.
ATTTAAGAAAATTAAAAGAACTTGGGAAAAATAAAGTGGATGTAACCATTGGAAGTGCCCTTGACTTATTTGGCGGGGAAATGTCCTTCTCCAAAGTATTAGAAGAAATAAAATATTAATTCTCATTTCTTCTGGAGCTAACCAATAGAAAAATAAAAAGGATATGATAGCATTGGTGTTAGTAGTCGCAGCGTGTTGAATGCTTGCATAAAGGCTCGCATTCCATACTGGCTCCGAGGTCGCATCTGCTATCGTATCCTTTTTTATTTTCTGTCTTTACTAAATTGAAGATGAAAATGAAAATTAAATTAGCATTTCTCTTTTGACAGGGCAATGGTAATTCCCTTATACTTTGCTTTATCTTTAAGTATTTCCCCTTTGCCGGAAGCCAGATAAGAACAGGCGGTGGAAACAGATAATACACCGGTCTGGCTGGCAACGAATTCAGAAGTCTGAATGCCAAGCTGATTGATGTCTAGCTTTTCGATGTCTTCGGTAGGTATAATCTGTAATGGTACGTTTAAATTTGCAGCAGTTCCAATAATTCCGGGTTCATCGGATTTTAGTGGGATGGTTGCAATACATTTTAAGGAAAGAGGGTGAATTCCCTCTTCTTTTAATGTTTGAAGAAGTGCCTCCTCAATTGGTTTTTGTTCCGTATTTCTCTTGCAGCCAATGCCGGCACAGATAGTGCGTGGGCGGAGGTAGAGAACAGGGGCTTCCTGTGCAATGCCGGAAGAAGAAACAAAAATCCTCTCATCGATTACTACAGCCGGAATATTGGATTCAATAGTATAGGTTTTGAAAAATTCGGAGACAGGTAAAATAGCAATCATTCCCCGTTTCTGTTCTTCTGCTAATTCAGGATAAAGTTGTGCAACATTTTTATCGGTAAAGACGTTTACTTTTTTCCCGGAAAGTAACGCACCGCTGATATGTTTTAACTGTCCGATGTTCTCAATTGCCATATCGTGTTTTTTTGCAAAAGTGTCAAAAGAAAGTTCGCCTGCAACATCGGTTGCGGTAGTGATGACAGCTTCGCCACCGGAAATGACAGCCATTTCACGGGCAAGGTCGTTCGCTCCGCCAAGATGTCCGGAAAGGAGGCTGATGGCATATTTTCCTTTCTGATCTAGAACAACAACTGCCGGGTCACTCGTCTTGTGTACGATCAGTGGGGCAAGAATACGCACAACAATTCCTGTTGCCATGATGCAGACAAGAGAATCGTATCTGCCAAAGCCTGCTCGCAGATTTTCTTTAAAATTTTCTTTATTATAAATATCACCGGGATGAGCGGCAGCCAGTTTGTGGGCGAGTTTTTCGCCCTCATCGGTGAGGTAAAAATAAGCGGTGTTCATAATGAAAGCCTTTCGTTTGCTATAAAGATACCAGTGTCACATCATGCTCGTGGTCTTCAAGAATACGGATTAAGTCTTCTGTTTTGAGCCATACAGTAGCAGTATTATCATTTGGGTGTACGCCGACAAGACCCGGCTCTTCAAGAAAATGCTTATCTAAATAAAAATGTACTTTCTTTTCCGTATCATTTAAGATACCAAGAGGTGTTACAGCACCGGGGATAAGCCCCATAATGTCCATAAGGTTTTCTTCAGAAGCAAAGCTTAGAGGACGAGTTCCGTTGGCTTTGCGAAATTCTTTTAAATTGACACGTTTATCTCCGCAAACGGTGATAAGATAAAAGTTTTTCTTTTTATCATCACGGACGAAAAGATTTTTTGCATCGGCCTCCGGATATGGAATATCAACTTCTGCAAGTTC
>CAKREJ010000238.1 GCA_934317185.1 uncultured Anaerobutyricum sp.
ATCACACCATAAAATCCAGTATCTGCCGCCATATTCAGATAATATTCCTCCCGTTCCTTTGAACGATTTGTATATGCGGTAAGGGTACACAGTCCCTGTTCCTGTGCCTCCTGCGTGATAAACTGAATTAATGTTGTGTAATACTGTGTCGCAAGAGATGGACACATGATCATAATCGTATCATTGGTCCCTGTCTTTTTTCGCTTTGCTCTTGCTTTATATTCATATCCCATTTCTTTTGCTGTACGCTTTACTCTCTCAATTGTTTCCGGAGCAAAATGTATATCTTCTCTGCCACTTAAAATCATAGATACTGCCGACTGAGATACAAAACTTGCTTTTGCGATGTCTCTTGTTGTAGTTCGCTTCTTTTCGTTCATTCTACATTTCCTCTAAAATTTATTTTATTTCAAATTAAACCGAATTGACTTTCTACCCTGTATTTCTCTTCATACTGCTCATTACTAATCATTTTTAAAAAATTAATCAAAATCTCATTGCTCTTTCTTTTTCTTTTTGATTAGTAATCAATCCGACCATTTTCCAACTGCTTTTCCACACATTTTTACTAATCATTTTCTTGATTAATTTTACTATGTTTTTGATTAGTAATCAACGGATTTTACCTGTATTGACGGATATTTTTTTGTGAGTATACTTGGACATATCAAAACAACAACACAGCATTCACCCGTCATTTTAATCAGTCAACAATACATATGGAGGTATTTATCATGGCAAAGAAACTTAATCTGAACGACTACTTAGGCCACAACATGAACTGCACCTGCGGAAAAGAGCATAAAACAAATCTTAAAATCGTAGATATCGACAAAGATGCCGTAAGTCGTCTTCCCAAACACATTGAAGCTCTTGGATATAAAAATCCTTTCCTTGTTGCAGATATAAATACATGGGCGGCTGCCGGTTCACTGGCCGCTGACAAGTTAAATGCAGCCGGTATTTCCTATAAAAAATATATTTTTAATGATAAAGAGCTGATTCCTGATGAAAAAGCTCTTGGCTCTTTCATGATGGCATTCCCAAGAGACTGTGATGTCATCATTGCGATTGGCTCCGGAACCCTAAACGATCTCTGTAAATTCTCCAGTTTTCAGCTTGGTCTTGATTACATAGTTTTTGCTACCGCTCCTTCTATGGATGGGTTTGTATCCACAGGGGCTGCTCTTATTACTAATTATGTAAAAACTACATACCAGGCACACGTTCCTTTAGCTGTGATCGGAGATACTGCTATTCTTGCTGCAGCTCCAATGGAAATGATCACTGCAGGTCTTGGGGATATACTGGGAAAATACACTTGTCTTTTAGACTGGAAAATGGCACATATCATCACCGGAGAATACTACTGTAAAACCATTGCCGATATGGTAAAAGAAGCAGTTGAAATTGTTATTGAAGAAAGTACAAGAATCAAAGACCGTAATCCAGAGGCAATAAAAGCAGTTACAGAGGCTCTTGTGTTAAGCGGAATTGCCATGAGTTTTGTCGGCAATTCCCGTCCCGCTTCCGGAAGCGAACATCACCTTTCTCACTACTGGGAAATGAAATTTCAGGCAGAAGGTAAAAAACCGATTTTGCACGGTATCAAAGTGGGCATCGGTATGATTATTGTTACAAAAATGTATGAAATGCTTGAACAGGAACATTTTGACTTTGCTTCCTTAAAAGAACGCTCCTTTGACTATGCTGCATGGGAGAAAAAAGTAAACGAATGCTATCAGGA
>CAKREJ010000239.1 GCA_934317185.1 uncultured Anaerobutyricum sp.
CAGATGAATGATCATTTTATGGATATTGCCAGAATCGTAGCCGAAAACTTCTCACTCTCAAGAGAAGAAATCTGGCAGAAAGTAAAATGCTGATTTTGAAGAATTGACGGACGAAAAATAAAAAATAGATATTGGATAAATGTGCCAGTAGTCGTTGCGTGAAGAATGTTCGCAAGAGACTCACATTCTTTACTCACTCCGAGGTCACATTTTACCCAATATCTATTTTTTATTTTTCTGTCTATTGGCTCCAAAAGTAAATCAGTATTTTATGCCGGAGTAAAAAGGGGATTGTCCAGAAGTGTGACTCTTTATTTCACAGGCTTTCGTTCCAGTACAAATTTAGTAAAAATTTTTTCAAAGAGCAAATAAACTATATCAGATGTGCGATAATGCCACATCTAAAGATGATTAGGTTAATTCCTCATCTGCTGGAGAGTTTCGTTGATTGATTGTCATAATCTACTGGAGAGTCCCCAGGTCTCCTGTCTGATTTAGATTAGACAGAAAAATAAAAAGTATCTTATAGCAGATGTGACCTCGGAGCAAATATTGAATGCGAGCTTTTATGCAAGCATTCAATGTGCAGCGACTACTGGCACAGATGCTATAAGATACTTTTTATTTTTCGTCCGTCAACTCTAAATCAGATATTTAAATATTTTTTTATCATGTTGAGTTCTTCTGGAAAGATGCAATATTTCTTATCTCCTGTTTTTGCCTTTTCACAGCAGGTTTCAAAATCTATCCAACGGACTTCCTGTACTTCTTCTTCCTGCAATTTTAATTCGTCTATATTTATTGGTTCACAATATAGATAAACATGACTGATCTCATGATTTTTAAACGGCTTACCATAAAAAATCTCCTCACAGTTTCCCTCATGTACTCCTATGAAATGGAGCTGTTCCGGCTCCGCCTTAATTCCAAGTTCTTCTTCAAGCTCCCTTAATGCAGATGTACGATAATCCTGTCCTGCCGGCAAATGGCCTGCTGAAGAAATATCATAGCATCCCGGAAAAGCATCTTTATTCTCACTTCTTTTCTGCAATAATAAATCATAACTTCCCTTCTTATTTTTTTTCACGATCCATACATGGGAAGTTCCGTGAATATCTCCATCTGCATGAACTTTTGACCGCTCCTTTACTTCTCCGGTTAGATTGCCCTGTCTATCTCTAATATCTAAAAGCTCCATCTATATTACTCCCTTCCACCAATCAAAAATGCATTGGAATTCTATCTAACTATTCTCTTTTCTACCACATTTAACCTTTTTTGTCTATAAAAAAAACGCATCGACGTCATCATTATGACTCGATACGCACCATATAAAATCTGCAAAGCAGTTAAAGGGGAAAATTAAGATTTATATTTAAGGTCTTGTCTCAAGGACTCAACTCTTTTTTTCAACGTTTCTTATTATATAATATTTTTCTGTTTTTTCAATTCACAATATTCATAAAAATTTTTAATCCAACCACTTTTTTGTTGGATAATTTCACATTTTCATCAGGCTCATTATCCAATATGCCTTTAATTTATGGTTTTTATCTTTTTTTATTGTGTTTCTTTTTTCAAAAACAAATGTCAAAAAAATTTCTATTTACGCCCAAAAATTAGCCTAAGTTCACCTATTATCCTCTATTCAAATAGATTTTCTTTTGTTATAATAAAATAACAGAATTTAAGTTGGGAGGGAAGCAGTATGCAACATATGACGTTAAACAAG
>CAKREJ010000240.1 GCA_934317185.1 uncultured Anaerobutyricum sp.
TTGCCTGCGGCAAACCAGAATTTACGGAATTAGCAGTCCATAAATCAGCATAAAATATTCTGGAAGTTTTCCTTCTTCCACCCACTGTAATTCCTGCTTAAGATACTTCGTTACCGTTTTGCCAACATTGCCTCCCAATGATTCTATTGAATAACGCATTTTATCCTGAAAACGGCAAGGTTTACCAGACAAACGTGTACACTCTGCATTTTTACAATGTAAACAGGCTCCGCTACTTAAAGAAACACTTCCAGGATATTCCTGTTCTAACTTTAAGATTTCCTGTTCTAATTCTTCTTTATAAGGGAGAAGAAACTCTTCTGTTATTTTCCATTGTTCATTTTTAATATAGGACTGGCTTGTAAGTTCTTTAGGCAGATATAATTTTCGCCCCATAATTTGAATTTTGCGATATTTGTTCCAATAATCTTTTTCCACATCAAATGTATACGGAGGGCAGCACCATAGTTTCCCATAGTTCGAGCATTCTTTACAAAATTCAAGGAATGTTGCAACATCCACGCATTCTTTCATATATTCTTCTACAGGAATCTCTGCCTGGAAATTCTCTATTTTCTCAGCAACATATTTCTTCTCTTTCATTGTTTAACCCCCTCTTTCATCAACTGCTTTTCCTTTTAAAATACACTAATTGAGTTTTTTTATCAAGCGATTGGCAAACAATACTTTTTAAACACATTCTAGAGAAACTCTTTTCTCAAATGTTCTTTAGGAGGTTCTATCTCATTAGCAAGAGTATGTTCCGTTAACTCAGAAAGTATCTTAATCTTCCTATTCAACATCGGCCGCATACAGTTTGGAACATGTTCCTGATGAGCCCTGTGAATCGCCACGCATTCCTTACAATTTCCATGATAACGACAGGCTTTCTTACAGGGACAATGATCTTTATCTTTATATTCTTCACGAAACTCTGAAGCAAACTCCTCCTGCAGTTTTAATCCTTCTGCTCTGTTTCCTTCATGAAATTTCTTCATAGCAGCAAGTTCTTTGGGATTATTCTCAATAACCATAGTAGCCTCCTATTACTTTGCTAATTTTTCTACTTCAAAAATATTATAACATACAATTTCTGATTTGCCGAGACAGACGAGACAGACGAACTCAGGGAGATAAAATAAAGCATATTTGTGACTTTAGTCGCTGCGGTTTGAATGTTCGCTTACAGCGCTCACATCCAAACCTTGCTCCGAGGCCACAAATATGCTTTATTTATCTCCCTGAGTTCTGCTCGTTGGCAGCTTGGGAAATCAGTTGGAAGGATTTGAGGAAGAAGAATGGAGATATAGAATATCCGGGAAAGTAAATTCTATTGAAAAATACTTTCTACGAATGGTTTAAGCGTCAGGTCTTCAGAACTTTAACTCCTCGGAATGCCATAACCATCTAGAGCCTTCCTCAAATTCTCCAAAAATAAATTCTGAATTTGCGACAACTGCCAAAGACAGCTCCCAAAGAGAGACAATACCCTATATTTGTGGCCTCGGAGCAAAGGTTGGATGTGAGCGTTTTAAGCGAATATTCAACCTGCAGCGACTAAAGTCACAAATATAGGGTATTGTCTCTCTTTGGGTGGTATGCTCCCTTTTAGGTAGACAGTTGAAAAAAATAAAACTGTTTATCTGAAAGGAGGCATTTTTTATGGATAAGATTTCTCCAGAAGAAAAAATACAATGGATGAAAAAAATTCTTCAGAAGAAAGAATCTA
>CAKREJ010000241.1 GCA_934317185.1 uncultured Anaerobutyricum sp.
TACAATTCCAATATAAATAAGTAAAATAGATAATTTGTAAGTAAATATGCAAAAACTTCATATGAAGTAGATGTGCATCTGATAAAGTGAAAAATTATATAGCACTCTGAAATAGCATTACCATAAGAGGCATGGTAACAATAGCAAGCAGCGTAGTTACAACATTAATCGCACTGGCATATTGTGAGTCGTTTCCATAAACCTGACACATCTGTGTTACGGTAGAAGCAGATGGTGTGATAATCGCAAGAAAGACAATTAGCATAAGCTTGTTTCCGTTTGAAGAAAGAGTGGAAAGCTGACTGCATTTGATAAGAAAAAGTGCAATTACAGGGACGATAATTAAGCGTAAAAATGAGACGAAATATACCCGTTTATTTGCAAAAATCTGCTTGAAATCCATACCGGCAAAAAGCATACCAGTTACGATCATACTTGCAGGTCCGATCATGGAGCCGACAGCACTTAAAGTATCATTGATAGTTTCTGGCAAATGAATTCTGGTTAAGAAAAGTATAATGCCAATTGCAATAGAAATCATATTGATATTTAATACAATCTTTCTCCAGTCATAAGAGGCTTCCCGGCTGATAATCTTCTTGCAATGCGTCCATATAAATATAAGCTGTACACTCATAAAAACACAGCCGTAAAGAACCCATTCTTTTCCTAAAATAAACGTCACGATTGGTACGATGAGATTACCGGAATTAGAGTAATAAATGGAAGCAACTTCTACTTCATTTAAGTGTAGAAACTTTCCTGAGACAGAGATAACTATAAGAAGAATAACTTGTGTAAGGACAGAAGCTGCCAGAGAAATCAATAATCCCTGTACCGTGTCTTTGGTATAATTCACCTGAAAGGCATTGATAATTACGCAAGGGATAATAAGATAAAGAACAATAACAGATAGTATTTTACTATCTTCTGCTTTTAGAAGCTTTGCTTTTACAATGATAAAACCCATAAAAATCATAATAAAAAGCTGTATAATTTGGTTCATAAGAAGTAAACTGATGTGCATAAAATCATCTCCTGGTTAAATTTAAATATTATGTAGTGTACATATGGATATAAAAAGCTTATTACTACTGGAAGCAAATACTTCAATACATTTATCACCCGCCATAAGCCGCATTAATTATACAACAATTTTTACATTTTGTCTGTCTGAAAAATTATAAAGAATGTGTTATAGTATCAATACAGAAATTTTTATACAAAAAATGCATTTTACCGGAGAATGAAAAAAGATGAATTTTACAACATTATGCTACATAGAAAAAGAAAATAAATATCTTATGCTTCATCGAACCTCAAAAAAGAAAGATGGCAATAAAGACAAATGGATTGGGGTAGGCGGACATTTTGAAGAAGGGGAAAGTCCGGAAGAATGTCTTTTACGGGAAGTAAAAGAGGAAACAGGATTAGAGCTTACATCCTATCAATTTCGGGGGATAGTTACTTTTATATCAGATGAGTGGCCAGATGAATATATGTGTCTGTACACAGCAGATAAATATACAGGAGACATCGGAAACTGTGACGAAGGGGAGCTTGTCTGGGTAGAAAAAGGAAAAATCATGAATTTAAACATATGGGAAGGTGATAAGATATTTTTAAAGCTTCTGATAGAAAATCAACCATTTTTTTCATTGAAATTGGAATATAAAGGAGATAAACTAATAAACACAATATTAAAAAAATACTAATTT
>CAKREJ010000242.1 GCA_934317185.1 uncultured Anaerobutyricum sp.
TTGCGGGGATGTTACGGAAGAGGGAATTTATTATTATTGTATAGAACATGGTTTGATTTAAGGAGAACAGAATGAACGTAAAATTAGTTGCACTGGACATGGATGGAACATTACTTAACAGCAAAAAGGAGAAGCCGGCAGAGTTTATTCCGTGGGTAGAAAAGCATCCGGAAATAAAAGTAGTCATTGCCAGTGGACGACAGTATTATACTTTAGAAAAAGATTTTATGGAAATCAGAGACAAGCTTGCTTTCGTTGCAGAAAATGGTGGACTTGTTTTTGAAAAAGGTGAGGTCATTTTTAAAGATGAAATGGATAAGCAGGATGTATTAAACTGTATTGATCTGATTGAGAAAGTTCCCTATGCAACGGCAGTTGTCTGTGGGGCAAAGTCTGCATATATTACAGAGCCGGATGAGGAGATTCGTTATAACGTAGAGATGTATTATGAGCGCAAAACAATCGTGAAGGACTTAAGGGAAGTCGTGAAAAATGATGCGATCGTAAAAGTGGCTGTTTACTTTAAGAAAGAAAAAGCAGAAGAATCCATGAGATATTTTGAAAAGGTCGGCAAAAACCTGAATATTGTTTTATCCGGTGCAAGTTGGATAGATATTGCCAACAAAACAGAAGGAAAGGGAAATGCAGTAAGAGCAATCTGTGAAAAGTATGGAATCGCACACGAAGAGGCAATGGCATTTGGTGATTATTTAAATGATATGTCTTTGTTAGAAAGCTGTGGTGAAAGTTATTGTATGAAGAATGGACATCCGACCTTGAAATCATTGGCAAAGTATGTAACAGAAAAGACAAACGATGAAAACGGAGTAATGGAAGTATTGAAGAAGTTTTGATTTTTATTTGATTAACAAATAAAGTAAGGAATCTTCTCTCATAGATTGAAAAACAGATAAATATAGAAAACCTGAAAATTATAGTTTTGTATACTATGATTTTCAGGTTTTTTTGTTTTTTGGAGGGATAATAAGTTGTTTAAATAAAGAGAGAAGTTTAGAAAAAAGTATTGACATTTAAGTAAGTTAAAACTAACATAAAATAGTATAAAGATAGTAGCGTTAGTCTGAACATATAAAAGATAATTTATGCTAACTTATAATAAAAATAGAAAGAAAGGTGTTAGTGCTTATGTTTTTAGAGATAAAACAGATCAAAAAGTCTTTTGGTACAGGTGATAGTAAGGTTAATGTATTAAAAGGTATTAATCTGGGGATTGAGAAAGGAGAATTTTGTGTTTTGCTTGGTCCTTCCGGTTCTGGAAAGTCTACATTGTTAAATATCATAGGTGGCATTGATGGAGCAGATTCAGGGAGTATAACGATTGATGGAGAACAGATTGAGGATATGACAGAGAAGAAACTGTCCTTGTATCGGAGAATACATCTTGGTTACATTTTTCAGATGTATAATTTAATTCCAAACCTTACTGTAAGGGAAAATATTGAAGTTGGGGCTTATCTAAGCAATAAATCACTTGATGTCGATGAGCTTTTACATACATTGGGACTTTATGAACATCAGCGTAAGCTTCCAAATCAGCTTTCTGGCGGACAGCAGCAAAGAACAGCAATTGGAAGAGCAATCGTAAAGAATCCGGATATTCTGCTTTGTGATGAGCCGACAGGGGCACTTGATTATAATACGTCAAAGGATATTTTGAGATTGATAGAAACGGTAAATCAAAAATATGGAAATACAGT
>CAKREJ010000243.1 GCA_934317185.1 uncultured Anaerobutyricum sp.
TCTAACTTCGGAATAGTCTTTCCTTTTTCAAGCAAGGTATTACAATCTTTGCAATAAATATCTCCTGTGTATCCTTCCGTAGTTTCGGTTGCCTCTTTTTTATTTCTTGTCTCCTTATGAAGATGTCCTGTTGCTTTTATCGTTTCCTCATAAGCATCTCCACAGGCACATTTGAATGTCTTTGTTCCGTTGGTTGTACAGGTTGCTTTTTTCGTGATGGTTTCGGTGTAGCTGTGTTCATGAGTCCTCCAGTGTGCATAAATTGTACAATCACCCTTAACTACTGTAGATTCATCTATCTTTGTTCCACCTGTTTTTTCTGTATACCAACCGTCAAATACATAACCCTCTCTTGTTGCATCAAGAAGTTCTCCTAATTTTTCTCCCGGTGTGACTGTAATAAATTCTGGATTCATTTTGTCACCGCCGTTGGCATCAAAGGTTACTGTATAATCTGAAACATTATTATATATTTTTGTAGTCTGATAATGTATATTTTGAACCTCACTATCATTTTTATTGTCAGATGTTGCATATGCCTTTAAATCTGTTGACAATTTCATAATAATTTTAGTTCCGTCTTCTTCTATCTGACTATCCATAAGTGACATTGGAAGAATAATCGGCTCACCTTCATACTTTGTACTAGATGTATCTAACGTGTCATCACCTACGGCATAATATATATCTGCATTTTCTGTATCAGATTCTAAATATACAGCAATATCATCATCCATCTCCACAATATTATAAGATGGTGTACTTGTTGTTTCTGCATAAACTAAGATAGGCTTTACTGTAATATTTTCTGTTACATTCCACCATTCCTTATCCGTACTCCAACCTAGAAATTCTTTTCCTGCTACCTCTAATGATGACGGTGGTGTTGCCGTATGTCCATACTCAACTTTCTGTTCACTTACAGTACTTCCCTTTTCATTACAGAATTTTACGGTAAATGTCTGATTTTCATAAATCGCATTAATTACCATATTTTCTTTTACTATATTCTTTCCACTTGACAGCTTGTCCCAGCCTTTAAATACTTTTCCTTCTGCTGATGGATTTTCTGGAACTTTAATTTCATCTCCATAATTATAAGTATCGCAATTAACTGTTCCGTTTACGCTGTCAACAAATGCAACTACATACTGTACTGGTGCATATACAGCGACAATTGTCATATTATCGTGTACCTGCGTTGCGTTTCCACTCCAACCAACAAAAAGATATCCTTCTTTAGTCGGACTCTTTGGTACGACTGCATTTTGTCCATCTGATACCGTCTGAGTGGAAAGTATCTTTCCATCATCATCTACATAAACTGCCGCGATCCGGAAACCATGTCTCTGCATCTGGGAATCCCCGTACAGATCTGTGAATTCCTTATCAAAGCTTACAGTCAGCTGGATATGGTTACTGTATGCACCGATTTTCTCGTCGTCCATGATCAGGGCCATAAGATACCGCTCTACTGCTGCTGCCAGCTTTTCTTCCAGTGCTTCATAATTGATCTCGTCTGTCATGAAGTCTTCCTGGGTGAGGAATGCGATCAGATCATCGTTGTATGGATGTTCATTTGCCAGAACCTCCACCCGTTCCAGTATATCCAGGATCTGGTCTTCTGTGGACCAGGTAGCTGTATATATTCTGTCACCTATAGAGCCTTTTGGAATGGAAACTTCCTTTGTGGGCTCTTCCAGATCTGTGCCGATCC
>CAKREJ010000244.1 GCA_934317185.1 uncultured Anaerobutyricum sp.
TGATGGACGCATTAAAATTGTAAACCAGTTTATCGGTTTCTTTTGTAAATCGTCCGCCCCATAATTGAGCCATAAAAATTCCTCCTGATTATATAATGTCTAAAAGTGTTCTAAATGAATATTTTACATGAAAATATGATAACTGGCAAGGAAAAAGGAAGAAAAATCTTGTCTGCAATATAAGTTTAGAGTATAATCTGACTTATCTGCGTTGGCTGCAGAGGAGTTTGAGAGGGAAAGAGGTTTATAGGAAATGAAAGCACAGATGAGGACACATAAGGTACGAAATACGATTTTTCTATTTCTGACAGCTATGATCTGGGGTGCAGCTTTTGTGGCACAAAGTGTAAGTATGGATTATATCGGACCTTTTACATTTATTTGTCTGCGTTCTGTAATCGGAGGTCTGTTTTTGATTCCGGTTATTATAGTAATTGATAGTATCCGGAAAAAAAGTCAGGATGAAAATATAAATGCAGAGGGTCTGGAGACAGATCTTTATAAAATAAAGATAGAAGAAAAGCAGAGACTGAGCTGGAAAAATAAAAGACTGTTAGAAGGCGGTATTGTCTGTGGTATCTTTCTGTTTTTGGCAAATTGTTTTCAGCAGACAGGAATTCAGTATACGACAGTAGGAAAAGCTGGATTTATCACAACATTTTATATTATTATCGTACCGCTTATCGGATTGTTTTTTAAAAAATATTGTGGAATTCTTACATGGATCGGTGTAGTGCTCGCATTAGCAGGATTGTATTTTTTGTGTATCACACAAAAACTGACAATACAAAGAGGAGATGCACTTGTTTTATGCTGTTCTGTTTTGTATGCAGGACAGATTTTGGCAATTGATTATTATAATCCATTTGTAGATGGTGTAAAAATGTCATGTATTCAGTTCCTTACCGGAGGAATACTCGGGGCTGTTTTTATGTTTATATTTGAAAATCCAAACATGGCGATGATTTTAAGTGCAGCAGGTCCGATTCTTTATACAGGTATTATGTCAACAGGAGTAGGATATACTTTACAGATTGTAGGACAAAAGGGCATGAATCCGACGGTGGCGGCACTTATTTTGAGCCTGGAATCCGTATTTTCTGCACTTTCCGGATATTTGTTCCTTCATCAGATTCTTACAACAAGAGAATTGATCGGCTGTGCACTTATGTTTATTGCAATTGTATTGGCACAGCTTCCGGATATCCGAAGAAAAGTATAAAAATGAATAGAATTCCTTTGCTTTATGAAAGAAAAGCAAAGTCGATGAATATTTATTCAAAGAATATGCAGGAATCGCTTGTATTTTTTTTCGGTTTGTGGTATTTTCTTATATCAGAAGAGAGTTTTATGAAGCTTTCTTGTAATGCATATATTTTTTTAAAATACTTGTAATTCAATGAAACAAAGGAGAGAGAATGATGAAGATGAAAAAATTAGCAGCCGTTGCTCTTACCGTTGTTATGTCAGTATCCATGTTAGTTGGATGCGGTAGCAGTAACAGCGACAAAAAATCAGCAGAAGCCAGCACTTCTGCAAACGGAACAGCTACTACAGTAAAGACAGCCAAAGATGGTGTCTTAACAATGGCAACTAACGCTACATTCCCACCATATGAATCTTACGAGGGTAATGATATTGTTGGTATTGATGCGGACATCGCAAAAGCGATCGCAGATAAGCTGGGACTTAAGTTAGAGAT
>CAKREJ010000245.1 GCA_934317185.1 uncultured Anaerobutyricum sp.
CGGTTATTGTTTCTGTTATCCATGCGATTATCGTTACGGTTATTACCAGATTCTTTTTTCTGGAATTTTGCTTTTAATTTATCTACATGTTCATCTGATACAGTACTCATATGACTTTGTACTTCAACTCCCTGCTGTTTTAATTCTGCTATAATTTCTTTGCTGCTTTTATCTAATAACTTTGCTATTTCATGTACTCTCATTTTTGGCATACACTATTCCTCCATATTCAGACTTATTTTTTTTACGATTGATTTTGCAAAACCTTCATCTAAGATACAGATGGAAGCCCTGTACGCTTTACCTATCCAATGGCCCAGTTCCTCCTTCGTCGCAAATATCTCCATAGGCACTTCATAATACTTACACATATTTCGAAACATCTTTTTCGTATTATCAGAAGCATCCTCTGCGACGATCACCAGACAGGCATTGCCAGATTTCACCTCTTTTTCGGTCGAAAACTCGCCACTGGCAACTTTTCCTGCCTTAGCGGCAAGCCCCAGCATGGATAATACCTTACTGTTTTGTGTCAAGTTCCTTCAACTCCTCTTCTAATCGGTCATATATCTCATCAGGAATGGATAATTTCAAAGAACGCTCCAATCCCTTTGAACGTCTTGCTTTCTGAAGACACTCTGCAGAAAAACAAAGATAAGCTCCTCTGCCATTCTGCTTTCCTTTTGTATCAAGGACTACTTCATTTTCCGGAGTCCGGATTACCCGGATCAATTCCTTTTTTGTCTTCATTTCACGACAGCCCACACACTGTCTAAGTGGTATCTTCTTTCCCATAACTGTTCCCCAGATTTCTTACTGTTCCGGCTGTTCTAAGTCTTCTTCAAAAGTATCTTCTACTTCAGAACAATCTTCCTCTGCTTCAGAATTCTCCATTTCTTCTGTCGGCTCAGCTACTTCCCCGGTCAGCTCACTCTCAATTGCTTCTGCGTTTTCTGTCGGTGCATCCACTTCAAAATCTGCATCTGAATCAAAATCACCGAAATCATCGCCAAAATCTAATTCCTCAGAAAGTTCAGCGGCCTGACTCTCACTCTTAATATCAATCTTATATCCGGTAAGCTTCGCTGCCAGACGGGCATTCTGTCCTTCTTTACCGATGGCAAGAGAAAGCTGATAATCCGGAACAACAACACGGGCACTCTTTTCTTCTTCGTTAACTTCTACAGAAACTACATTAGATGGACTTAATGCATTCTCAATTAAAACTGCCGGATCATCATTCCACTCAATAATATCAATCTTTTCTCCACGAAGATCATTCACAATAGCATTGACACGGGCACCGTTAATACCTACACAAGCTCCTACAGGGTCTACGTTAGAATCATTGGAAGCTACTGCTATCTTTGTACGGGAACCTGCCTCACGGGCAATGCTCTTAATCTCTACAGTTCCATCATAAACTTCTGCTACTTCTTTTTCAAAAAGTCTCTTAACAAGCTCCGGATGTGTTCTGGAAACTAAAATCTTAGGTCCTTTATTTGTATCCTTTACTTCTACAATATACAGCTTAATACGGTCTGTAGGCTTAAATACTTCACCTTTTACCTGTTCTTTTTCTGTAAGGACCGCATCCGTCTTATCATCAAGACTTACACTGATATTCTTTCCATT
>CAKREJ010000246.1 GCA_934317185.1 uncultured Anaerobutyricum sp.
GCATATACAAATCGTTCAAAGGAACGGGAGGAATATTATCTGAATATGGCGGCAGATACTGGATTTTATGGTGTGATCTACACCTACGCCCCAAGAGCAGTAACTTCTCTGAATCATTTACACGGAAAGATTCCGTTAGTTCTTATTAACGATCATAATCCGGATTTAAAAATAGAGTTATTAGAATTAGACAGCAAAAAGTCCGGTCGTCTTATTGCTGCTCATCTTTTAGAATTAGGGCACCGTGATATTGGCTATATGACTACGCCGCTGTCTTCTACAGAAGTGCCACGCCGCAGACGATTAGAAGGAATGCAGGAAGAGTATGAAAGGCAGGGATTTGATCCGGCAATGATTCATGTCATTTCTGGAAAAAGAGAAGATCAGGAAACTATTACTGGAAATAAGCATTATGATACTGGATATGGCCTTACGAGAAAATATTTCAAAAAACGAGAAGATATTTTAAAAAAGAAAGAAGAAACAAATTCAGAACTGGAGAATATCACAGCCTTTGTTGGGACAAATGACTTTGTAGCGATTGGAATTATGGACGCAATCACAAGTCTTGGCTATAAAATACCAGAAGACTTTTCCGTATGTGGATTTGACAATACACTTGTAGCCTCTTTTTCAGGAATTTCGCTTACAACGATCGATCATTGTATAGGGGAAAAGGGTGCCTATGCCGTATCGATGCTCGTAAATCAGAGAACACGCATGGAACAAAAAAGCGGTAATAAACAAAAGAAACGCCCGATAATGCGGTTAGAATATGAACCACAGTTAATTGTAAGACACTCCACAGGGCAAAAATAATTTACTAAGTAACGGACGAAAAATAAAAAAAGAAAGTAGGATAAATGTGCCAGTAGTCGCTGCGTATGGAATGCTCGCTTATAGGCTTGCATTCTATACTTGCTCCGAGGTCACATTTAACCCTACTTTCTTTTTTTATTTTTCTGTCTGCCTGCTCCAGAAGAAAAGGGAACTAAATAGCAGGGGAGAGAGAAGGGGGAAAAGACGGAAGAAATGTAAGCATTCATGTTTCGTATAAAATATTGCGACAATATATTAATAATCTGCTTTGCAACTATAATATTCAGCGAAATATTACTAAAAATAGAAAAATATTCCCATAGCAGTAATCGATAATCTATCAAAACAGCCAATTCATTCCGTCTTCTCACCCTCTTTCTTCCCACACTATTTAGTTCTCATCTTCAATTTAGCAACAGACGAGAACCGCAGAAATAAAAGAATCCTTATTTGAAGAATTGATGAAAAAACAGAAAAATAAAAAAGTATATAGTAGCAGATGTGACCTCGGAGCGAGTAAAGAATGTAAGCTACTAAGCGAACATTCTTCACACAGCGACTACTGGCACAGATGCTACTATATACTTTTTTATTTTTCGTCCGTTTTCTCTAATAAATTAAATAAGGATTCTTTTATTTCCGGGGTCCGTTCCTTAATGAACTAAATAGTAAATTTATTCCCCATAAAAGTGGAAACCTTCTTCTCTTTGTTTCCTTCGAAGTGACCGCCGAATCTCTGCACGTTCCCATTCTTTTCTATCTTCTTCGGATTGGAGTATGAGTCTTGGGAGAATAGCAGGGCGGT
>CAKREJ010000247.1 GCA_934317185.1 uncultured Anaerobutyricum sp.
TTCACTCATGATAATATCCTCTTTTCTTAAAAATAAATTACTAATCAGTTAGTTTCTTAAAAAGTATTATAACATAAGTTTGAAGTCTTTGACAAAGAAAATAGATTCGATATATAATTATATATTAATTTGAAATCGATGGACAGCAGATTATGACCTGCTGCCCACAGGGAGTAGAGCAGAAAGGATATGATTATCAAAATGTATACCAATGTGGATATTTTCCGGTGAACTTTGACTTAGTAAATAAAAAATATGAGTTCGGAACATTTGTTGAATTTGATAAAGGATTTGACATTTATGCGACACAGACATTTAAAGATGAACAGGGCAGACGTATTTTAATTGGATGGATGGGAATTCCAGATGCAGAATATGACAATGATGCTACTGTTTCATATGACTGGATTCACGCTTTAACTATGCCAAGAGAACTTTCTTTTAAAGACGGAAAGCTGCTTCAGAAGCCATTAAAAGAAATGCAGGAACTTCGTAAAAATGAATTTCATTGTGCATTGTCGGAATTTACGCAGTGGGAGCCGGAAGATAGCTGCTTTGAGCTTTATATAGATTTTGAAGAAAAAGCAGAGAAAGTAGAAACAGTAGAAATAGTAGAAAAAGAACATGGGCAGCAAAGCCACTCAATGAAGCTGCAGCTTCGTGAGGACGTTGTTCTATGTCTGGAAGAAGGACTTCTTCGTTTAAATATGGGCAAAAGCGGACGGGGAAGAAAAGAGAGAGCTGCTAAAGTGGAGAAGTTGAGAAATCTTACGATATTTTCCGATACTTCTGCAATAGAAATTTTTGTTAATGATGGAGAAACCGTTATGACAACTCGTGTTTATAGCGAGAATTTAAAACAGAAAGTTACTTTCCTCTCAAAAGAAAATACGGGAAGTATAACAGGATATGAACTGGGAAGTTTTATTGTTTACCATAATGAAGAAGTATAGTATCCAGGCAGTATTGGAAGGAAAGGTAAAAAGAAAGATGGAAGAAAATAAGAAGACGATAGATGTGACAGCGTTAGGGGAACTGCTTGTAGACTTCACTATGAATGGACAGAGCGAACAGGGAAACTTAATATTTGAAGCCTGTCCGGGCGGTGCACCATGTAATGTACTTGCCTTTCTTCAGAAAATGGAGAAAAAAACAGCCTTCATCGGAAAAGTAGGAAATGATCAATTCGGAAAAATGTTAAAAGAAACTATTGAAGAAGCCGGAATTAATGCTTCCAATCTCATATTTGATAATCAGGTAAATACTACCTTAGCATTTGTACATACTTTCGAAAATGGGGACAGAGATTTTTCTTTTTATCGAAATCCCGGAGCGGATATGATGCTTACTGCCGCAGAAATAAACGAAGAAACAATAAAACAATCAAAAATATTCCATTTTGGCACGTTATCAATGACGGCAGAAGGTGTGAGGGAAGCTACTAAAAAGGCAGTAAAAACAGCAAAAGAAAATGGCTGTCTTATTTCCTTTGACCCGAATCTTCGCCCGCCATTATGGGAGGCATTAGAACTTGCCAGAACGCAGATGGAATATGGATTTGCCAACTGCGATATTTTAAAAATATCCGACAACGAAATT
>CAKREJ010000248.1 GCA_934317185.1 uncultured Anaerobutyricum sp.
CCTGGTGCCATGTAGAGATCAATGTTTTCATCTCGGTAGACAGCTTCCATTACAGGTACCGAATTAGTAATGATTTTCACTCGAAATGCTGGCATATATGTAAGAATCTCAAGTACAGTTGTACTGGTATCCATAAAAAGTACATCTCCTTCTTTTATAAAAGATGCTGCTTTTCTTGCGATTTTTCTTTTATTTTCCGATTCTTTACCTTTTCTTAAAGAAAAGCTCTGACAGCCTATATTTTGTCTATCTAAAAGTGCCGCCCCACCATAATGGATGGTCGCATATCCCTGTTCTTCTAACAAATGCAAATCTCTTCGGATTGTCATTTCGGATACACCAAATTGTTCAGATAAGATTTTTACGGTAACTTCTCCATGTTCCCGAAGTTCATTAATAATCTGTTCTCTCCTCTTTACTCCGGATAGTTCTTTTTTATATTCCATCTATTACTTATTCCTTTCGAATCATTAATTGGATACTTTCCCCATTTATAGGCTTATACTTTTCTCTTTGTTGCATAAACATCATTTCCGAAATTATGTATTTTGTTAAAGTATCATTCTTTGCATTAATTTAATATCACTATATCGATTTAATATTGCTGTTTAAATATCTTTTTTATTATATCTCCATCAGAATGTTTTATCAAACATTTTTTGTTTCATTTTTAAGCAAATAAAACACATTCAAACGTTTACTTATGTTTTTTTTAATGATATTCTAGTCTCGTCAGAAAAACATGACTAATTTTATTAAAGGAGACACCCCATATGAGAACATATAAAGCTGTTTTTAGTGACATTGACGGAACACTGTTAACATCGGAACATATCGTTTCTACTGCTACCATTGAAGCGATTGCTTCTCTTCAGAATAAAAATATTCCTTTTGTTATCATTTCTTCCCGAAGTGCTTCCTGCATTTATCCCATTTTAAAAAAACATCATTTCCAATGTCCGATCGTGGCATGCGGAGGTGCATGGATTGAAGATAGGAACGGCCGGATTCTTTTAAATGAAGGTATGAGCAGAGAAACGACTTCTACTGTTATCGAATTTATGACAGAAAAGAAATTCGACCTCGTATGGGGCATCTATTCCGGAAAGAACTGGATTACAAATGACAGAACCGATGCTCGTATTCTCCATGAAGAAAGTGTTGTGGAAGTAAAAAGCGTAGAAGGAACTGTCGCTTTATTGCCGGAAGATGCGGTCGTTAATAAAATCCTCTGTATGTGCAACCCTGCGTGTATTCTTCAGATTGAAGAAGTATTAAAAGAAGCATTTCCAACTCTATCCATCGTAAAATCCTCAAGTTACCTGTTAGAAATTATGCCAGCCGGAATGAATAAAGCCAAGGGCATCCGCAAATTCTGCGAGCTTTTTGGTATTGCTACCGACGATTCCGTGGCATTTGGTGATAATTACAATGATTTGGAAATGCTTCACGCAGCCGGTTGCGGTGTTTTGATGGGAAATGCTCCAGCAGCTATTCTGGAGACATTTCCCGGAAAAATTACTCTTGATAATAATCATGATGGAATTCCGATTGCTCTCAAAGATTTAGGAATGATTTAATTCGTTGAGATAAAC
>CAKREJ010000249.1 GCA_934317185.1 uncultured Anaerobutyricum sp.
CGATTGAATTTAAACTTTTCACAGATTTTGCAGGATGCTCTTTTAAACAAAATTCAATCTCGTTAATGGCTATAATTAACAGGAAGTTCAAAAAGTAAAGTCACTTACCCACCCGGCGAAATAATATTAGTAAAAAAACAGATGTGCTATCTTTTGACTTATAAAAAACAGAACCCCCATAACTTTATAGATAGCGAAATCTTCACATATGCTATCTATAAAGTTATGGGGGTTCGTCTGTTTTTAATCTAAATCAATCCAATCCTACACCGGATATGCTCCATTCTTTACATCTGCTTTGGCAGGATCGATCTTATTCTCCTGTGCTGCTCTGTATTTAAAGAATTCGGTTGCTACCTGTGGGAACAATGCATAAGTAAGTACATCTTCGTCCTGTTCTTTCCACTGGCTCATCTCTGCCTCAATCTTGGACAGTTCTGGTTCAAGAAGGTCCGCAGGACGGCAGGTGATAGGCTTCTCGTCTCCGATTGCCTTCTTCTGTACTTCTTTGTTCATTGGTTTTACAGTCTGACCGTACTCTCCACGAAGAAGGGCTTTGGATTCGTTTGTAATCATCTTATAACGCTCTCCGGTAAGTACATTTAATACAGCCTGTGTTCCGACAATCTGACTGGATGGTGTAACTAATGGTGGTTCACCAAAGTCTTTACGTACCTTTGGTACTTCCTCTAATACATCGTAGAACTTATCGGATGCTCCCTGCTGCTCTAACTGAGATACAAGGTTGGAAAGCATTCCTCCCGGCACCTGATACATTAACGTCTTGATATTTACGCCAAGCACCTTCGGACTCATTAAGCCATTGGCCAGATATTTCTCACGGATTGGACGGAAGTAATCGGCAATCTCGCCTAAAAGCTTCTGATCAAATCCTGTATCAAATTCTGTACCACGGAATGTTTCAGCCATTACTTCTGTTGCAGGCTGGCTTGTTCCCATAGCAAATGGAGACATAGCTGTGTCAATGATATCGACTCCTGCTTCTACTGCCTTTAAATAAGTCATTCCGCCGACACCACTGGTATAGTGTGTGTGAAGCTCGATAGGGATATCTGTTGCCTGCTTTAATGCAGTTACAAGGTGAGTTGCTTCATTCGGCACTAAAAGTCCTGCCATATCTTTGATACAGATAGAATCTGCACCCATCTCCTCGATATTCTTAGCCGTCTTTTTCCAGTAGTCTAGTGTATATGCATCACCAATTGTATAAGAAAGGGCAATCTGTGCGTGTCCTCCCTCTTTCTTTGTTGCATCTACTGCAGTCTGTAAGTTTCTAAGATCATTTAAACAGTCAAAGATACGAATGACATCAATTCCGTTTGCGATAGACTTCTGTACGAAATATTCTACAACATCGTCCGGATATGGCTTATATCCTAAGATATTTTGTCCACGGAATAACATCTGCAGCTTTGTATTTTTAAAGCCATCTCTTAATTTACGAAGTCTCTCCCACGGGTCTTCCTTTAAGAAACGCAGGCAGGCATCAAAGGTTGCACCTCCCCAGCATTCTACTGCATGATAACCAACCTGATCCATCTTATCTACGATTGGCAGCATCTCCTCTGT
>CAKREJ010000250.1 GCA_934317185.1 uncultured Anaerobutyricum sp.
ATTTGAAGTTAATTAAAGTTAATGAAAAAGGTGGTGCCGCAATTATGGTCGTTAGACCGTTCTTGCGACACCACCTTTTATCTGTTTATCTGATACAAAAACAGTGATTAATAACTCTTATAAGGTTTCTCCATCAACTTCACTACTTCATAAAGCAGCATAGTTGCAGCACCGGTTCCGCCTTTGGAGTAGATCTCTTTGTCTTCATCGGATTCGGAAGTTCCGGCGATGTCAAGATGTACCCATGGCTTCTTCTCAACGAATTCACCTAAAAATCTTGCGGCAGCAGTTGCACCACATTTCTTTCCGCAGTTAGCAATATCAGCAACAGTGGATGCGTTCAGGTTATCGTACTCTTCATCACCCATAGGAAGTCGCCATATATTCTCTCCTGCGAGGATCGATGCCTGAACAATCTTAGCCATAAGCTCGTCACTGTTACTGAAAGCACCGGTATAACGGTCACCGAGAGCGACAACGCAGGCACCGGTTAATGTTGCGACATCAATTAATGTGGTAGCACCACATTCACGGATCGCATAGGTGATAGCATCTACGAGAGCCATGCGGCCCTCTGCATCTGTGTTAACAACTTCGATGTATTTGCCGTTCATAGACTTAACAATATCGCCAGGCTTCATTGCTTTGCCGGAGATCATATTTTCACAGGCAGGGATAACAGCAGTTACGTTAATACCAAGCTTCGCCTCTGCGATAGCACCCATAGCAGCGATTACTGCGGCAGCACCGCCCATATCACCATGCATACCCTTCATGGCAGTTCCCGGTTTTAAATTATATCCGCCGGAGTCAAAACAAAGACCCTTACCGATCAAGGCAATCTTTTCGTCATCTGTAACACGGCCGTTATATTCCATAACGATAAACTTGGCAGACTGCTTAGAACCACGGGCAACGGACAGATAAGAATTCATGCCGAGTGCCTCACAATCCTGCTTCTCAAGAATCGTGCACTTGATATTGTTCTTCTCACAGATTTCCTTTGCCTGTGCTGCAAGAGCGGCAGGAGTCATAATGTTCGCCGGTTCATTCACCAGATTACGGGCAGTTGTAACTGCCTTCGCCATCATTCGTGTATACTGTTCCTCTTTCTTAAAGGATGCGGAATCAATTCCTGTCAAAATTCCAAGATGCAGTTCCGGAGCTTCCGGTTTATCAGAGATATATTTGTCAAAAGAGTAATCTCCAAGAAGAAGTCCCTTCATAGCAGAGCTTAACCAGTAAGAAACATCCTCTCCGATAGCAGTCATAAGAAGATTCTTTCCGTGAAAACGCTTCGCTTCCTTCATAGCCTGACCAAACTGTAACTGGAATCTTCTTGGTGTAGCCTTCTCAGGAATACCAATGAAGATCAGGTTGTAATAAGGCTGTCCCTGATAAGAAAAATCCTTACCACGAAGACCGTATACCTTACTTCCGCCAACGAGACCGTCAGCCTGAAGACTCTCAAAGATTTCACTGACCTTTCCAAGCTCGATGCTCAGGCGGTTTTTATGATTATACGTAACGAGCAATGTATCAAATTCGTAGTCCTCCAGATCTACGAGACGTTGTAT
>CAKREJ010000251.1 GCA_934317185.1 uncultured Anaerobutyricum sp.
AAATCAGGATTTTAAAGATTTCTGAAGCGGCTCAGGAATTCTTTTGTTTTTTCTTTCTGTGGTGTTTTGAAGATGGCATCGCTTGTTCCCTCTTCTTCGATTACTCCATCTGCCATAAAAATCACATGACTGGAGATGTCTCTGGCAAATGCCATCTCATGGGTAACGATGATCATTGTCATACCTTCTTTGGCAAGTGCGGTCATGACATTTAATACTTCTCCTACCATCTGTGGGTCAAGTGCAGATGTTGGTTCATCAAACAGAAGAACCTCCGGTTCCATTGCTAAAGCTCTTGCGATAGCAACTCTCTGCTTCTGACCACCAGATAACTGTTTAGGCTTTGCGTTGATATAAGGATCCATTCCTACTTTCTGCAAGAACTTCATGGCAAGCTCTTTCGCTTCTTCCTTACTCTTCTTTGCCACCTTAATCGGACCGACCATACAGTTTTCAAGTACGGTTAAATTTGCAAACAGGTTAAAGCTCTGGAATACCATTCCTACTTTTTCACGGTAAGTACATACATCCATCTTAGGATCTGTAATATCCTTTCCGTGGTAATAAATACTGCCACCTGTTGGCGTTTCCAAAAGATTGACACAGCGAAGCATAGTGGACTTTCCAGAACCGGAAGCACCGATAATAGAGATAACATCTCCTTTTTCTACGCTAAAATCAATATCTCGTAATACCTCGTGGTTACCAAAGCTTTTTACAAGATGGGAGATTTCAAGTATTTTATTATTGTCACTCATTTATCTTCCCTCCCTTGTTGCTTTTTTAGAACCTAACTGTGTACCGATATCCATGTTATCAACTACCTCATAACTGTCATTACCATCTAATACTCTCTCCCACAGATTTAATAATCTTGAAGAAATCAGAGTCATGATCAAATAGATAACCATTACGATTGTTGCAGATTCAAAGTAAGTGTATAATGCACCGGCAACACTCTTATGCACAAAGAATAATTCGGTGATACCGATAACGGATAACACAGAGGTATCTTTAATATTGATAATAAGGTTATTTCCAATCTGTGGAAGAATATTGCGGAAAGCCTGCGGAAGAATAACATTTGTCATTGCCTGAAAATGATTCATACCGATTGCTTTCGCACCTTCCATCTGTCCCGGATCAATAGAGATGATACCACCACGAACAGATTCCGCCATATAAGCACCTGTATTAATAGATACAATAATAAATGCAGACTGCCACATTCCCATCTGAATATTAAATAACTGGGATGCACCATAATAAATAAATACAGCCTGTACGATCATAGGTGTTCCACGGAATACTTCTACATAAATTTTTAAAATAATCTTTACAAGCTTTAAAATAACTCTTTTTGGCAGACCGTCTCTCTTCTTATCTTCTGGTATGGTCTGCACAATACCGATCGCCAGACCAATAATACATCCGATTATTGTAGCAATAATCGCTATAACTAATGTAGTACCTGCACCCTTTAAATAGGATGCTCCATACTGCTGCAGCAGATAAGCAATTCTCTGCCCAAAATTCATATCAGCCAAATTCATGACCTATTCTCCTCCAG
>CAKREJ010000252.1 GCA_934317185.1 uncultured Anaerobutyricum sp.
AAGCTTATAAGCGAGCATTTCATACGCAGCGACTACTGGCACATTTACCCTACTTTCTTTTTTTATTTTTCGTCCGTCCTTAATGAACTAAATAGTTATTTTAATACCCCTATCGCAATAATTGATAATAAAGGCAGTGTGATCGCCGACAACAACGTCGTAATAACAAATATCTCCGACGCATAATATGCATCTCTGTCATACCTCTGTGCAAACATAATTACTGATGCTCCTGCCGGGCAGGCCACTGCAATAAATACAGTAAATGCTACTTCAAAGTCAAGTGGCAACAACCATAAAACAACCAGAGCCGCCAATGGATATAGCATAAGCTTTATAAAACTTAAATAATAGAATCTTTTGTTCTTTAGGTTCTTTAAAATATTTCCCTGTGCAAGATTGGCTCCTGCAACGATCATTCCAAGCGGTGTATTCATCGAAGCGATCATTTCTAAGGGATTCTCAATAAACTGTGGCAGACGCAAACGAAATAAAAATAGTATAATTCCTATAACAATCGAAATAATCGCCGGACTTAAAAAGTTTTTCCACGCCCCTTTTAGTCCATCGCTATCTCCCATCAAAATAACACCATGCGTCCAAAGTAATACATTAAAAACGGTGATATAGGCCGTCATATAAAAAACACCCTTATCTCCAAGCACACCACTAATCAGTGGAATTCCAATAAAACCAGAGTTGGAATATGACATTGCTATCTTCTCTACAGATCTTCGATTTCTATCTCCACGAAAAAGGAACTCCGATGCAATAATCATAAGCAAAAAAGTAAGAAAAGATGCCACAAACGCCCAGAGTAATCCATACAAAAGCTTCTTATTAAAATCAATCTGATATGACTGGATAATCAACAACGGAGAAACTAACAATAAGAGTACATTCGAGAGATGCTTCGTACTAGCATCATCAATAATCTTCCCTTTATAGATAATGACACCTACAAGCAGTATCATGAACATCTCTATAATTTTCTTTATTACAATAAGTGACATAACCATACCCTTCCTAGTGTTTTATTCACAAAACATTTTACCCGATATTTACAATTCCTTCAAGAAAATTTCTGATTACTCTAAATCCACAGTTGGGCAACGTGGAATGTACCAGAAGGATATGACTTTCCAGGAAATTAAAGTCTAAAGAATTGACGCATTCCTTCTGGAGTTTTCGTTTTTTGAGGCAAAATAAAGCGTTTAGCGCAACGGAACAAAATCAAACTTATAAAAATTTTATTACAGAGGATGATGGAAGTGGACATACAATTTTATATAACTAAATTTCAGGTATATACAACCATTTGAATGTCAGTTCTTTAGAATTTAATTTCTCGGAACTCTATAACTTTCTGGGAATTTTCATCTGAATGAAGATCGTAGATTTCTGGACAACCCCCTTATTTTTTCCACACAAAATCCTGATTTGAAGAGTTGACGGACGAAAAATAAAAAGTATCTTATAGCATCTGTGCCAGTAGTCGCTGCATCTTGAATGCTTGCATAAAGGCTCGCAT
>CAKREJ010000253.1 GCA_934317185.1 uncultured Anaerobutyricum sp.
TTTGCCTGCGGCAAATCAGGATTTACAAATCTATGCGTTCAATTGTTTGTTCTTCTATATTATGTCGTTTTGTATATCCAGTAAGAATAAGCGTTAAAGCTCCGTCGCCCGTTACATTGCAGGCTGTTCCAAAACTATCCTGTAATGCAAAGATAGTAAGCATTAATGCAGTTCCGGAATCTCCGAATCCAAGAACTCCTGTGATAAGTCCTAAGGATGCCATAACTGTTCCGCCAGGTACGCCAGGTGCTCCAATAGCAAATACTCCAAGGAGTACGCAGAAAAGAATCATTGTTCCAGGTGTTGGTACTGTGTCATAAAGAATTTTAGAAACTGTCATGCAGAAGAATACTTCTGTAAGAACGGAACCGCACAGATGAATATTTGCAAACAGCGGGATACCGAACTGTACCATATCTTTTCTGAGAGGTTTACATTTCTCAGCACACTGCAGGGCAACAGCAAGAGTAGCAGCAGAAGACATAGTTCCTACTGCAGTCAGATAAGCAGGCCCATAATTTTTTATGATATCTAATGGATTCTCACCTGAATAAACTCCGGCAAGTACATAAAGCAAAGTCATCCAGATGAAATGACCAATTAAAACAATAACAATAACTTTAAGGAAAACAGGAAGCTGTTTTGTAATAGTTCCTTCATATGCAAGTGAGCAGAATGTCAGACCGATAAAAAATGGAAGAATCGGAATGATGATTCTCGAAACGATAGAAAGAACAACTTTCTGAAATTCATCTAAAAAAGCTGCAATCAAATCTGCTTTCGTCCATGCTGCAGCCAGTCCAAGTAAAATAGATAAAACAAGTGCACTCATAACCGGCATAATCTGTGGGATGGAAAGTTCAAATACAACATCGGGAAGCGTTTTCAGTTTATCTGCTGCCGAACTGATAGAAAGATGTGGAATCAGTGCATATCCGGAAACTGTAGAAAATAGTGCAGCACCTAATGAGGAAACATAAGCAATAACAATAGCAACCCCAAGCATACGTGAAGCATGGCCGCCAAGCTTTGTGATAGAAGGTGCGATAAATCCGATGATAATTAAAGGAACACAGAAATTAATCAACTGTCCTAAAATATACTTTGCAGTTACAACCACATTTAAAATGGCCTTTGTAGCAGCATTGCCATCGGCATAATTAAGCACAAGCCCAATACAGATACCTAGAAAAACACCCATTAAGAGTTTGAAAGGCAAGCTGGTAAAAAAATTATTCTTTTTCATACAAAAAATCTCCTCTAGTTTTCTCTCAATTATACTATATTGCAAAAAATATAACAATGGAAGATTTTACTATTTAATTCATTAGACAGACGCCCGAGAAGAGAGAAGATATCCTATCTTTGTGGCTTTAGTCGCGGCGGTTTAAATGCTCGCTTAAAGCGCTCGCATCTAAACCTTGCTCCGAGGCCACAAATATAGGATATCTTCTCTCTTCTCGGGCTGTCTTTGGCTGGATTTTGTTTGAATTAAATAGTGGTTGTGGGGATTTGGGGGAGAGGGTAGAA
>CAKREJ010000254.1 GCA_934317185.1 uncultured Anaerobutyricum sp.
TAACAAAACTTTTACCCTTGCGTTACAATGCCTTTTTATTCTTCATCAATCCAAATTATTTTCCCCATGTTTTCTACATTGTAGCTGCCGAGTCCGGCTACCTCTTTTTGATATTCTGGGGAACGAATGATTTCTATCATTTTCTGATAAGGTTTTTTGGTGAAATCTTCTTTTCGGATTACCATATCGTAACTTTCTTCCTGTATGAAAATAAAATCGATTCCTGGTACAGACAGGCTGTGCTTTTCGCTTCCAACTGCCACATCTGCTTCTCCCCTGTTTACTGCCGCTGCTGCTTCAAAATGAGAATTCACTACCTTCTGATATCCATTTACTTCCTGTGTGGAAATGCCTGCCTGTCGTAATTTTTCATCGACAAGAACTCTTACTCCACTACCCGGTTCTCTATTTACGATTGTTACATCAGCTCTTTTTAAATCTTCAAAAGATTGAATTCTCTTTGGGTTCCCCTTCTTTACATAAAAACCTTGCTTTCTTTTTAATAAATGAAGAACAATTACATCCGTTCCCGGCAGCATACTGCTGATATACGGAATATTGTAACTGTTCGTTTTTCCATGCCATAAATGCGCTGTTGCTACGTTTACTTCTCCCTGATACATTGCATACAATCCATTGTAGCTTCCTTTATAAGAACGAAATACATTTTCTTCTACACATTGATTCAGGCGATTCGCCAACAGATCAAGAATCATATCCTGACCACAGATGATAATCTGATTTGAGATTTCATTTTGTGTTACATTGACTGTTCTATTCACTCCAGACATTTCATTGAGTATATTCAATGTCTTAGATGCATTCCTCTCAGATTCAACTTTATCAATATTACTACTCTTCCCTGTCTGCATTGAGTTTACAACCTTTGCCTGACTTCCATACTGAATATAAAAATCTAAATCCTCCTGACGAATTCTAAGCTGCTTTCCAAGTTTAGAAGCCTTTAAATCACCACGCTTAATCATGTCATATACTGTGTTCTTTCTTACCTTTAATATCTCCGCTGCTTCCTTTGCAGTAAATAACTTTTCACCCATAAGTTATGTCCTTTCTCTTAACGATTCCCAACTATTTTCGTTGTATATCCGTGAAATGTAAACATATATTAATGAATTATACACCAAAGATATTGTTGGTGAAAGTAGTAATTTGCCGCAGGCGGGAGAGACGCTTTCTCTGGGAGAGCTGTTCTTTGGCTGGAGATGAATTCATAATTCCGCCCCGACCGAAGACAGAAACTCAGAAGATAAAACATCCCTATTTGTGACCTCGGAGCAAAGGATGAATGCGAGCGCTTAAGCGAACATTCAACCTGCAGCGACTAAAGTCACAAATAGGGATGTTTTATCTTCTGGGTTTCATCAAATTTGCCAACAGCAAATTACTGATTCATCTCCCAAATTTATCTCTTGTATATGAAGCCAAAATTAAAAATCAAAGCCTTCAATTGTTGCAAAGTAATCCTCTGGTGTTTCCGCACGACGGATCATTCTTGTGCT
>CAKREJ010000255.1 GCA_934317185.1 uncultured Anaerobutyricum sp.
TTAAACATTCCTTTTGTGACATGTCCGATATGTCCGATCTTACCACCGAGCATCTTCACAACATCTTCTACAACAAACTCACCATCTTTACATGTGATCACACCGCTATCGGCATGCTGTCCGCCACCTGTCGCATAAAACGGTGTCTCATCAACAAAAATTGTTCCTGCCTGTCCATCAGTTAATGCTTCTGTAATCTCTGTATCTGTTGTCATAACTGTAATCTTAGAATCACATTCCTGTGTATCATATCCAACGAAGGTACTTGTTACGGATGGATCAATTGACTCGTAAACTGTAACATCAGCACCCATATAGTTTGTTGTCTTTCTTGCATTTCTTGCCTTTTCTTTCTGCTCGTTCATGCAAGTCTGGAATGCTTCTTCATTTACAGTGTAACCCTTTTCCTCAAGAATTTCTTTTGTAAGATCTAATGGGAATCCATAAGTGTCATAAAGTTTGAAGGCATCTTCTCCATCAAGCTCTTTTACACCTTTTTCCTTCATGGATTCTTCTAAATCAGAAAGAATTGCAAGACCCTGATCGATTGTCTTGTTAAACTTGCCTTCCTCCTGAATAATAACATTGTAAATGAAATCTTTCTTTTCTTCTAATTCCGGATAACCATCTTTAGAACCTTCGATAACTGTCTTGCTAAGCTCTGCTAAGAACTTACCTTCAATTCCGAGTAAACGTCCATGACGAGCTGCTCTTCTGATGATACGACGAAGAACATAGCCACGACCTTCATTACTTGGCATAATACCGTCAGAAATCATAAATGTAGCGGAACGGATATGGTCTGTGATCAGACGGATAGAAATGTCATCCTGCTCATTCTCTTTATAATTTTTCTTTGCTACTTCACAAATCTTGTCACGAAGGGAACGAATCGTGTCTACATCAAAGATAGATCCTACATCCTGAACGATAACAGCAAGACGCTCTAATCCCATACCGGTATCAATATTTTTCTGTTTTAATGTTGTGTAGTTGTTATGTCCGTCATTCTCAAACTGAGTAAATACGTTGTTCCATACTTCCATGTAACGGTCACAGTCACAGCCTACGGTACAACCCGGCTTACCACAGCCGTATTTTTCTCCACGGTCATAATAAATCTCGGAACAAGGACCGCAAGGACCAGCACCATGCTCCCAGAAGTTATCTTCCTTTCCAAACTTAAAAATACGTTCCGGAGCGATTCCAATCTCATCTCTCCAAATGGCAAATGCCTCATCATCTTCTAAATATACAGATGGATATAATCTGTCTGCGTCAAGTCCTACAACTTCTGTAAGGAACTCCCATGACCATGCGATTGCTTCGTGTTTAAAATAATCTCCAAAAGAGAAATTACCAAGCATTTCAAAAAATGTACCATGACGGTCTGTCTTACCAACGTTTTCGATATCACCGGTACGAATACACTTCTGACAGGTCGTTACTCTCTTTCTTGGTGGAATCTCCTGTCCTGTAAAATAAGGTTTCAATGGTGCCATACCTGCATTGATCAGTAA